>NZ_JBKBVU010000104.1:0-11308 GCF_046289365.1 Caldimonas sp.
GTTTTGGGGAGGGGTGGGGGGTGTGGTGTGGGTGGCGCTCCGCTGCGCGCCGCCTCCTGCTCGATGGCTTCGAGCCGGCGCATCACGTCGCTGTAGGTGACGAGCTCCTGGTTGACGACGGCCACGATGTAGTCGCCCCGCGGGGGGGTGCGGCCCTGGGCCCAGGCACCCGACAGCAGCGCCGCCGCAGCGGCCAGCGCGACCAGGCGGCGCCATGCGGCGAGGCCGGTGGAAAGGAAAGTCATGGACATGGAGATCCTGGAAGGTGCGCGCGGGTTCACTCGCGCAGCAGCTGATAGCCGGGGATATTGTCCCTCAAGGTCTTCAGCGGGTTGCTGCCCAGCCGGGACAGGCCCACGAACTCGAGCTGCAGCATCAACCGGGTGACGGCTTCTTGCTGGCCGGTGGATCGACGCTCGGCGACGATGCGTCCGATCCAGCAGCCCGAGTCGTATTCGAGGCCCAGCAAGGTGTCGGTCAGGCGCGACTCGGCCAGGCTGTAGTTCAGGCGGCCCACGCCGTACCAGCGCCCCGAACAGCCGGCATCGGCTTCACGCCGCGTGCCGGTGTAGATCGGCCATTGCCAGCCGATGTCGAGTTGCTCGCTGGCCCCGCGCACCAGGCTGTAGCGCGCCCCCACGGTGCGGAAAGGCCCCGGATGGAAGCGCACCGACAGGTTGGAGCGCACGGTGCGCTTGATCTCGGGGTTGTACTGCACCGATCCGCCCAGGTGCCAGTGGGGAATGATGCTGCTTTCGCCCAGCAGCAGCAGGTCGCTGGAGCGCTGGGTGAAGGGCACGCCTTCGGGGGTGATGCGCTGATCGGCAAAGAGGAAGCGCTGCGCGACACCCAGCCGCAGGGCCTCGGCACCGCTGGTGGGCTCGATGAAGCGCGAAGAGACCCCGGCGGTGGCGGCGCGGGCATCGGCCACGCGGTCCACGCCCGAGAAGGGGTTGCTGTCGAACAGCGTGGTGAAGTTCAGGTCTTTGCCGGCGCTGTCGAAGTTGGGCAGGTCTTCCTGACGACGGAACGGGGTGTTCACCAGCAACAGCCGCGGCTCCAGGGTCTGCAGGTAGTCGCGGCCAAACCAGCGGGTTTCGCGTTCCAGGCGCAGCCCGGCGTCCAGGCTCAGGCTCGGGATCAGCCTCGAAGCGCGCTCGCGCCCACCGCTTTGGCTGGGCTCGTCGAGCCGGTAGCTGGCGGCGTTGAACGACAGCCGCGGTGTGAGGAAGGCGCCCGGGGTGTCGAGCAGGGGCCAGACGAAATGGCCCAAGGCATGGGCACGCTCGCCCTCGGGGCGAGCGGCCTGGCTGCCATCGGGCAGCTCGAAGCGGTTGTACTCCAGCTCGAGGTCGAAGCTCGGGCCCAGGGCCTGCCCCCAGGAGCGACGCACGCCGAGCTGGGGCATGCGTGCATAAGGGGCGTCGATCGGCGCGTCCAGATCTTGCAGCACCTGCCAGCGCTGGACACGGGCATAAGCCTGCCATGGGCCGGAGCCGCCCCAGTCGGCCCGGGCATCGCTGGCCAGCAGGCGCGGCGTCAGGCTCGGGATGTTGCGCTCGAAATCCTTCCAGTAGTCGTCATCCGAGGCTCGGGTGTGCGTCCAGCGGTAGCGCCCCTGCAGCGGCAGGGCTCCGCGGTGCTGCAGGTGCAACAGGTGGCGGGCCTCACCGGTGCTGCGGTCCTCGGGCATCAGGTCGAACTGCAGCTCACCGGCATGGGCGGGCGTGAGGTAGCGCAGCTCGCTGCCAAGGAAGGCGCCCCGGCGCGTGGCGAGGCCCGGCGTGAGCGTCATGTCCAGTTGCGGCGCGAGGTTCCAGTAGTAGGGCACGGCCAGCTCGAAGCCGCTGCGGCTGTCGAGGTTGACTGAAGGGGGCAGCCAGCCTGATTTGCGCGCCTCGGAGACCGGAAAGCTCAGCACCGGCGCGCCCAGGATGGGCACACCGTAAAAACGCAGCACCGCGCCGGTGGCCACGCCCTCGTTGTTCTCGAAGTCGAGCTTGACCCCGCTGGCCTCGAGCACCCAGGCGTATTGGCCCGTGTCGTCGGGGGTGCAGCTTGAATAGGTGGCATCGATCGCGGCCACCTGGTTGCGGCCGAGGAAGTCCAGCCGCGCGGCCTGGCCGCCGGCGCCGGTGACCGCGAAATGGTAGGCCGGGTGCAGGAAGAAGCCCTCATAGCGCTCGACCTGGAGCTGCACCTCGGGGCCGCTGAAGACGTTGCCGTCGCGCCGGACCACGACGCTGCCGGTGGCCTTGGCCACGCCCTGGCGATGGTCGTAGGACAGCCGGTCGGCGCGGATCTCCACCGGCCCCTGCGTCAGTTCGACCTCCCCTTCGGCCACGGTGGTCTGCCCGGTGCGGCCGCCCAGCTCTCGGGCGCGGATCACGATGGGCGCTGCCGCCGGGGACGCCGCGGGGCCCGGGGGGGAGGGTGGCTGCGCCCGGGCCGCCGACAGGGCCAGCACAAGTGCCGTCAGGCAAGCGGCGCTGCCGCGCAGGCGGCCGCGGGACGGGCGGAACAGGGCGAAGTTTGGGCGGCGTGACAAGGCAGGCGGCAAGACGGGGTCGGAACGCCCGGCCGGGGGCGGTTTGTAGAATCGGCGGATTATTTCACGTCCCCACGGGCAGTCTCTGCTCAGGCCGCCCGTCCTGCCCCCCATCCGCCCATGAACGCCAGCGTGTCCTCGCCCCCCTGCGCCGAACCTGCTCCGGTGGCTTGGCCGGACCCCGCCCGTGAAGCGGCCTTCCAGGCTTGGATCGGCCGCCTGGACGGCTTCGGCCTGGTGCCGGCCAGCCTGCGGGCGGCCAGTGCGGACGCGAGTTTTCGCCGCTACCTGCGGCTGGACAGCCCGGCCGGCCCACGCATCGTGATGGACGCCCCGCCGGCGCACGAGGACTGCCGTCCCTTCGTGGCGCTGGCGCGGCTGTTGCGCGAGGCCGGCCTGAACGCCCCCGAGGTCTTGGCCTGGAATGAGGCCGACGGCTTCATGCTGTTGTCCGACCTGGGCTCGACCACCTACCTGCAGGCCTTGCAGGCGCACCCGGGCCAGGCCGACGCCCTGTACCGTGACGCGCTGACGGCGCTGGTGGCCCTGCAGCGCATCGAGGCGGCCGACCGGGTGCCCGTCTACGACCGCGCCTTGCTGTTGCGCGAAATGGAGCTCTTCCCCGAGTGGTACGTGGCCCGTCACCGGGGCCTGGCCCTGGACACGAAGGACCAGGCCGTGCTGGCCGCCAGCTTCGAGCACCTGCTCGCCAACGCGCTGGCCCAGCCGCGGGTGCTGGTGCACCGTGACTACCACTGCCGCAACCTGATGGTCTGTGGCGGGCCGGGCGACCCCGCCAACCCCGGGGTGCTCGATTTCCAGGATGCGGTGTGGGGCCCCATCACCTACGACCTCGTCTCGCTGCTGCGCGATGCCTACGTCGAATGGGACGAGGCCCGTCAGATCGACTGGGCTGTGCGCTACTGGGAAGCCGCCCGCCGCGCCGGCCTGCCGGTGAACCCCGATTTCGGCGAGTTCTGGCGCGACTTCGAATGGATGGGCCTGCAGCGCCATCTCAAAGTGCTGGGCATTTTCTGCCGCCTCTATCACCGCGACGGCAAGGACGGCTATCTGAAGGATCTGCCGCTGGTGTGGCGCCATGCCCACCGCGTGGCCAGCCGTTACCGCGAGTTCGCCGCGCTGGCGCGGTTGCTGGAGAAGGTGGCCGGGCAGGAGCGCCAAGTGGGCTACACCTTCTGACCGGCGGCCCGGCTTCGGGCGGCCGGGCGCCGGGCGGACCTGTTGGCCCCCAGGCTATCGCCCGCCCCCCGCGGGGGGCAACGGCCCGGCTTCGGGCGGCCGGGCGCCGGGCCTTAGGCCATCGCCGCGCGCAGCGCCGATTCGGTGGAGGCCGCTCCGCACCAACTGTCGGGGGTTTCGCAGCCGGCGGCTGCCAGCCAGGGGTCGCGGTCCTCGCCGCCGAAAGTCTCGACTAGGAAATCCAGGAACACCCGAGTGCGCGCCGGCAGATGCTTGCGCGTGGGGATGGCGGCATAGATCTGGGTCGTGAGCACCTGCCACTGCGGCAGCACCCGCTCCAGCGCGTGCTCGAGCAGGGCGTCTGCCACCACGAAGGACGGCAAGCCCGCGATGCCCAGGCCGGCCAGTGCGGCGGCATAGGTGGTGTCCAGGTGCGAGGTGCTCAGGGCCGTGGCCTGGGCTTCCAACACCACCGTCTCCTGGGCCTGTCCGCGCGCGTCCACGCCCCGCTGGAACGTGATGCCGCCTTGCAGGATGCTGGGCGGCGGCAGCAGGGAATCGTGCTGCTTAAGCTCCTCGGGGTGACGCGTCCTTCCACGGCGGTCCAGGTATTCCGGCGAGGCACAGGTGATGACCTCCGAGCGTGCGAGGCGACGAGCCACGAAATGGCCGTCCAGGGGCTTGCGGCCCAGCATCAGGATGCTCACATCGTGCGATTCGTGCACCGTTTCGACCGGCCCGGGCACGGTCAGCTCCAGCGTGACTTGCGGGTAACGGGCGCGAAAGCGCGGCAGGTGCTTGGCAAGCTGGTGCACGGCGAACGCCGGGGGGCACACCACCCGCAGATGGCCGCCAGGCTCGCGCACCGCGGCCTGGGCCAGAGCCTCGGCCTCGTCGATGTCGGCCAGGATCTGACGCACCCGGTCGAGATAGGCCTCGCCGGTGTCGGTGAGGCTCAGGCGGCGGGTCGTGCGCTGGATCAGCCGGGCTCCCAGGTGGGCCTCCAGGTCGGCCACGGCCCGCGTCACCACGGCCGCCGAGAGGTCCAGGGCCCGGGCCGCGGCGGCAAAGCTGCCGCACTCGACCACCTTGGCAAATACGCGCATAGAGTGCAATCGATCCATATCAAGCCACGAGTTCCTTGCAGATTCCGCAATTGTTCATTGAAGCCTAAGACGTTTTTCTGCTCAGGGTTAACACCTACAGTTCCTTCCATCGATGAACGAGATGCCTGCCACGAGGAGGCCGGTTCAGCGAGGGGCCGCTCAGGATGAGCCCGGTCGGCCCGGTTCGGAAACTCTCACCCAGGAGCTGTCACCATGAATGCCAAGACCTTGATTGCCGCCGTTGTCTCCGCCGGTTTTGCCGCCGGTGCCTTTGCCCAGGAAGCCACGATCTTCGAGATCCCCACCACCTCCGAGCTCAGTCGCGCCGAGGTGAAGGCGCAGATCCAGCAGGCTGACCGCGACGTGCTGTTCGCCGGCGAAGCCACGGTGTTCGCCGAGGCGGCGCCGACCCAGGGCCGCAGCCGCGAAGAAGTGCGCGCCGAGGCGCGCCAGGCCCTGCGCGAGGGCTGGAGCTTCGGCGGCGAAGCCACCCTGTTCCCGCAGGAGCAATTCGCCAGCGTGCGCACCCGCGAGGAAGTGCGCGCCGAAGCCATCGAGCACCTGCGCCGTCAGCGCCGCGGCGGCTGATCCATGCCGCCCCAGGCGGCGGCATTTGGCACACTGTGCCCCATGCCCCGCCTCTATGTCGATCTCGCGCTGGCTGCAGGCCAGTCTCTGACCCTCCCCCCCGGACCGTCCCGGCACGTGCAGGTCTTGCGCCTGCAACCCGGCGACGGTCTGGTGCTTTTCAACGGCCAGGGCGGCGAATGGGCCGCTACCGTCACCCGCATGGGTCGTCAGGCCGTGGACGTGCGCATCGACCGGCATTGGGACACCGCCCGCGAGCTGCCGCGCAGCGTCACGCTGGCCGTGGGCATGCCTGCCAACGAGCGCATGGACGCTCTGGTGGAAAAGGCCACCGAACTGGGCGCCGCGGCCTTCATGCCGCTGATGTGCGAGCGCTCGGTGCTGCGCCTGTCCGGAGAGCGCGCCCAAAAGAAGCAGGCCCACTGGCAGGCCGTGGCCGTGGCCGCGTCCGAGCAGTGTGGACGCACCCGCGTGCCTACCGTGGGGCCGGTGCAGGCCCTGCGCGACGCCCTGGCAACGATCGAGGCCGGCACCGTGCGCTGGGTGCTCAGCCTGCGCGACGATGCCATGCCGCTGCCGCAGGCGCTGCGTGAACTGCCGCCCGGCGCCTCCCTGGTGCTGCTCAGCGGCCCCGAAGGGGGCTTGAGCCCTGCCGAGGAGGACCTGGCACGCTCGCTCGGCCACCACCCTGTGAACCTGGGGCCGCGCGTGCTGCGCGCCGACACCGCACCGCTGGCCGTGCTGGCCGCCCTTGCCGTGGCCTGACGCGCCCGCGCGTTTGCGGCGACACTGGGGGCTGCGCCAATGCCCTGCTGCCTGACCTCATGAACCGCCACCTCGCACTCCTGACCCTGTGTCAGGGCTTCTTCATGACCAACAACGTCACCTTCATCGCCATCAACGGGCTGGTGGGGCTGGCGCTGGCGCCGGTGGCCTGGATGGCCACGCTGCCGGTGATGGGCTATGTGGTGGGCGGGGCCCTGGCCACCGGCGTGGTGGCCCGCACGCAGCGCGCATGGGGCCGCAAGCGCTCCTTCCAGGCCGGCCTTCTGGTGGCGATCGGCGCGGCCGCGCTGTGTGCCTATGCAGCGGCCACGAGCCAGTTCTGGCTGCTGGTGGCCGCCACAGTGATCGCCGGCTACTACAACGCCAATGCCGCGCTCTACCGGTTTGCCGCGGTCGAACTGGTGCCGCCGCAGTCCAAGGAGAAAGCCATCTCCTGGGTGCTGGCCGGCGGCATCCTGGGCGCAGTGATCGGCCCCAACCTGGCCCACCACACCCGCGACTGGTTCAGCGTGCCCTTCGCGGGCGCCTATGCGGCCTTGGCGGGCGTGGCCCTGCTGTCGCTCGCCGTGATGAGCTTCATCCGTTTCCCTGCGCTGCCCAAGGCCGACCCTGCCCGTCCCGGCCGGCCCCTGCGCGAGATCGCGCGCCAGCCCGTCTTCATCGTGGCGGTGATGTGCGCCGCGCTGGGTTTTGGCGTGATGAACCTGCTGATGGCCGCCACGCCGATTGCCATGCAGCACCACCACCATGAGTTCCGCCACACCGCGCTGGTGCTCGAATGGCATGTGCTGGGCATGTTCGTGCCCAGCTTCTTCACCGGCCACCTGATCAAGCGCTTTGGCGTGGTGAAGGTGCTGTGGGCCGGCGTGGCGCTCAACCTGGGTTGCATCGCGGTGGCGCTGTCGGGCGTGGACCTGATGCAGTTCCTGGTGGCGCTGCTGCTGCTGGGCGTGGGTTGGAATTTCCTTTACGTGGGAGGCACCACCCTCTTCACCGAGGCCTACCGCCCCGAGGAACGCACCACCGCCCAGGCCGCGATGGATTTCTGGGTGATGAGCACGATGGCCGTCACGTCCTTCGCTTCGGGGGCGCTGATCACCTCGCAGGGCTGGACCTGGCTCAACTGGGGCTCGCTGCTGCCCGTGGCCGTGGTGGCTGGCGGCATTTTGTGGCTGACGGTGCAGCGGCGGCGCGTGGCGGCTGCTTGATCGTCCCCGTCAGTCGCGCAGCAGCGCCGCATCCCAGGCGCGCACTCGCTGGTGCTGTTCGCCCAGGCCGGTGATGCCCAGGCGCAGCTCGTCGCCATCGCGCAGGAAGCGCGGGGGCTTGGCGCCCATGCCCACGCCAGGCGGTGTGCCGGTGCTCAGGAGATCGCCGGGGCGCAGGGTCATGAAGCGGCTGATGTAGCTCACGAGCTCAGCCACACCAAAGACCATGGTGCGGGTGTTGCCGCGCTGGCGCGGCTCGCCGTTGAGGTCGAGCCAGAGGTCCAGGGCCTGGGGATTGCCCACCTCGTCGGCGGTGACGAGCCAGGGCCCCACCGGGCCGAAGGTCTCGCAGCCCTTGCCTTTGTCCCACTGCCCGCCGCGTTCGAGCTGGTACTCGCGCTCGGACACGTCGTTGACCACGCAATAGCCGGCCACGTATCGCAGCGCTTCGTCTTGGCTCACATAACGCGCCGTGCGGCCGATCACGACGCCGAGCTCCACCTCCCAGTCGCCCTTGACCGCGCCTTGCGGCAGCACGATGGTGTCATTCGCGCCCACCACGCAGTCACTGGGCTTGAGGAAGAGGATGGGCTCCTTGGGCACGGGCATGCCGGCCTCGGCCGCGTGGTCGCTGTAGTTCAGGCCCACGCAGACGAACTTGCCCAGGCCCGACCAGGGCGGGGCGATGCGGCCGGGCGAATCGACCACCGGCAGCGCATCCGCATCGAGCTTCCGAAGGGCCGCCAAGCCCGCGGGCGTGAGGGTCTGCGCGGTGATGTCGGGGATCACGCCCGAGAGGTCGCGCACCCGGCCGTGCGCATCGACCAGGGCCGGGCGCTCCCGACCCGGCTCGCCGTATCGCATCAGCTTCATCGTGCCCCCTCAAGGCATCGCCGCGATCACACCGGCCACGGCCGCGGTGAGCTTCTTGCCATAGGGCACGTGCAGGAATTCGTTGGGCCCGTGAGCGTTGCTCTTGGGGCCCAACACGCCGCAGACCATCATCTGTGCCTTGGGGAAGCCCTGCTGCAGCAGGTTCATCAGCGGGATGGTGCCGCCCTGGCCGATGAAGCCCACCGGCGCGCCGTAGAAGGCCTGCGAGGCATTGTCGAGCGCCTGGTGCAGCCAGGGCGCGAGCGTAGGAGCGTTCCAGCCGTTGGCGGCGCCGTGGTCGCTGTGGAAGGTGACTTTAGCCTGATACGGCGGGTCGGCCTCGAGCAGGGCCTGCAGCTCCTGCGCGGCCTGGGCGGCATCGACCAGCGGCGGCAGGCGCAGCGAGAGTTTGAAGGCCGTATAGGGGCGCAGCACGTTGCCCGCATCGCCCAGGGCTGGGAAGCCTTCGGCGCCGGTCACGCTGAGCGTGGGCTTCCAGGTGCGCCGCAGCAAGGCCTCGGTGGGGTCGGTGGTGGTGGGCAGGGTGAAGGTGCCATCAGCGCCGCAGGCCCAGGGGAAGCGCTTCCAGACCTCGTCACCCAGGATCTGTGCGGTGGCTTTCGCCTGCTCGATGCGTTCGGCGGGGATCTCGCAGTGGAAGCTCTCGGGCAGCAGGCGGCCGGTGGCGCTGTCTTCCAGGCGGTCGAGCAGGCGGCGCAGGATGCGCAAACTCGAGGGCACCAGGCCGCTGGCATCGCCCGAGTGCACGCCCTCGGTGAGCACCTCCACCTTGAGCACGCCGCTGACCATGCCGCGCAGCGAGGTGGTGAGCCACAGTTGATCGTAGTTGCCGGCGCCGGAATCGAGACACACCACCAGGCTCACCTCGCCCAGGCGTGGACGCAAAGCGTCGATGTAGGCCGGCAGGTCGTAAGAGCCGCTTTCCTCGCAGGTCTCGATGATCCCGACCACGCGCGGATGCGCAATGCCCTGGCGCTGCAAGGCCAGCAAGGCTGTGATGGAGGCGTACACGGCATAGCCGTCATCGGCCCCGCCGCGGCCATAGAGCTTGCCGTCTTCGTACTTGGGCGTCCAGGGGCCGAGATCGGACCGCCAGCCGCTGAACTCGGGCTGCTTGTCGAGGTGGCCGTACATCAGCACGGTGTCGGTGCTCCCCGCCTTCGTGGCCGGCACCTCGAAGAAGATCACCGGCGTGCGCGGCCGGCCGGCGGCATCAGTCAGGCGCACCACTTCGAGCGTGAGGCCCGCCACCTTCTTGCTTTCGACCCAGGCGGCCGCGTTGCGGATCACCGTCTCGATGTGTTCGTTCTGGGCCCACTGCGGGTCGAAGGCCGGCGATTTCGCGGGGATCGCGATGTAGTCGGACAGCCGCGGGACGATTTCGCGGTCCCAGGTCTCGTTGACGAAGGCTTGCAGGCCGTCGGGGTCGGCCAGGGGATTGAGCGGCAGGCGGTCGGGGGCGTTCATGCGGGGCTCCTTGAAACGACGTCAGGAGGAATCCGCACAGTGTAGGCCGGCAACCCTGGACATGCCTATCCGGGGATGTTTCAGGTGTGAACTATCCCGGGAGCGGCCCGGAGTTGCGCGGAAAACGCTCGTCCAGCCAGCCGCGCATCGTGTCGAACACCCGCTCGCGCGCCTGCAGCGGCTCGTTCAACAGTTCGTGGAAGTAGCCCTCGAAAGGATGCGCCTGCACCAGGTCCTTCGGTGTGAGCGCTGCAAACGTCGCACTGCCGGCCGGGCGCACCAGGCGGTCGGCGGTGGCCCACATCAGCAGCGTGGGGTGTTTCCACAGCGGGGCGCGGGCGCGCACGAACTCGCCCCCGGTCAGCATGAAGTGCACCAGGCGCGGCGTGATCCTGTCGTGCACCAGCGGGTCGTTCTTGTAGGCGATCACCACGTCCGGGTCGCGCGAAATGCCGCTGACGTCCAGGCCGTTGGGCAGTTGCAGCGTGGGTGTGAGGCTGTAGCTGGCCTTGAGGGCCCCGCGCTGCAAGGTCGACAGGCCGATGTCGAGCGCCGGCGAGGACAGCATGACCGCATCGACCGGGCGCAGCTCCCCCGCCACGAAGCGCGCCACCGTGAGCCCGCCCATGCTGTGCCCGAAGAGCACCAAAGGCCCGGGGTGCTGCTCGCGCACACGGTCGATCACGGTGGCCAGGTCGGTCAGCAGGTCGTCGTCTTTCTGCAGGCTGCCGCGCGGGCCCAGCGACAGGCCGTGGCCGCGGTGGTCGTAGCCCACGGCCTGGAAGCTCCAGTCACGCAGGCGCGTGGCCACGTGTTCGTAGCGTGCGCTGTGCTCGCCCAGCCCGTGCACGATCAGCACCGTGGCGCGCACGCGGCCCTCAGGGGCCGGCCAGGTGCGCAGGCTCAGCAGCGTGCCGTCGTAGGCCGACAGCGTGGACACGGTGGCGGTGGAGGCGTTCGTCATGGTGTGCGTGAGCAGTGGACCCGGCTGGACTATGCTTGCATGGCACCCGACTGTCCAGCCCCATGAACCCGACGGACGCCCCTGACACTGTGCTGCCCTGTGCCGGGCTGCGTGTGGTCGAACTCACCCACATGGTGATGGGCCCGAGTTGCGGCCTGCTGCTCGGTGACCTGGGCGCCGACGTGATCAAGATCGAGCCGCCCGGCGGCGACCCCACGCGCCGGCTGCTGGGCTCGGGTGCGGGCTTTTTTGCGATGTTCAACCGCAACAAGCGCAGCCTTGCGGTGGACCTGAAGGACGCGCGCGGGCGCGAGGTGCTGCTGCGCCTCGTGGCCGGCGCCGACGTGTTCTGCGAGAACTTCAAGCCCGGCGCCATGGCGGCGCTGGGGCTCGACTACCCCGCGCTCTCGGCGCTGAACCCGCGGCTGGTCTACGTGTCGCACAAGGGCTTTCTGCCCGGCCCCTACGAGCACCGCACGGCGCTGGACGAGGTGGTGCAGATGATGGGGGGCCTGGCCTACATGACCGGCCCGCCGGGGCGGCCGCT
>NZ_JBKBVU010000105.1:0-11241 GCF_046289365.1 Caldimonas sp.
GGGGAACGCCGCCTCGGCGGCCTGCTGCGCCGGCAAGCCCCGGCCGCCGGTGGTGCGGGAGGGGGTGGCCACCAGCACCTGCGCGCGCCGAGCGCCGTTGTAGCGCTGGCTCCAGTAGCGCATGCGCATGTCCTCGATGCGCACCTGGGCGCCGCTGCGCGGGGCGTGGATGAACTTGCCCTCTCCCACGTAGATGCCCACATGCGAATAGGCGCGGCGCAGCGTGTTGAAAAAGACCAGGTCTCCCGGTCTGAGCTCGCTGCGCGGCACCGGCACCAGGCCGGCGGCCCGGGCCTGCTCCTCGGCGCGGCGCGGCAGGCCGATCCCGAGGGCCGTGTCGAACACATGGCGGGTGAAGCCGCTGCAGTCGAAGCCCTCGTCGATCGAATTGCCGCCACGGCGGTAGCTCACACCGAGAAAGCTCATCGCCGTCACCACGGCCTGGGCGGCGGCATCCTGCACTGCCGGCGGGGCGTTCGGTGCCTGGGGGTCGATCGCGGCCGGGGCGTCCTCGGGCTCCGGGGCGGCCGGCGGGGAGGGGGACCATCCACGCTCGGCCAGGAAGGCGGACATCGGGTCGCCTGCGGGGGCGGTGGCCGGAGGTGGTGCCACCGAGGCACACCCCGTCAGGCCTGCCATCAGGCAGACCACACCGACCAGGCGCGAGCAGGACATTTGCATCGCCGCAACCATAGGTCAACGTCACGGGTCTCGTCAAGAAATTTGCGATCTGACAATCATTTAGCAGCAATATCTCGAAACAGTCCTCGATGGGTCGGTCCCGTCTGGACCCCGGGTCGGGTCGAACCTCTGGCGGGGCGCCCGGCAAGCGGGCACGATGGACGGGTGGCGCCGCGGTCGGCTGTCAGGGGGCCGTCAGCGTGCCTGCCTTCAATCGATGCTCCCAAAACGACGGGCCGTACCCCCTGCGAGGAGACACAGCATGAACTACGAAGCCTTCTACCGACGCTCGATCGAGGACCGGGACGGCTTCTGGGCCGAGCAGGCCCGGCTGATCGACTGGCTACAGCCGCCGCAGACCATCTGCGACCATAGCCGCCCTCCGTTCGTGCGCTGGTTCGTCGGCGGCACGACCAACCTGTGCCACAACGCGGTGGACCGCCATCTCGCACAGCGCTCCGACCAGGCCGCGCTGATCCATGTGTCCACCGAGACCGGCACCGAGCGCGTCTACAGCTTTCGCGAACTGCATGCCGAGGTGCAGCGCATGGCTGCGGTGCTGCAGTCCCTGGGGGTAGAGCAGGGCGACCGCGTGCTGATCTACATGCCGATGATCCCCGAGGCGGTGTTCGCGATGCTGGCCTGTGTGCGGCTGGGGGCCATCCACTCGGTGGTCTTCGGCGGGTTTGCCAGCGTCAGCTTGGCCAGCCGCATCGACGATGCGCAGCCGCGCGTGGTCCTCAGCGCCGATGCCGGCTCCCGCGCCGGCAAGGTGGTGCCCTACAAGCCGCTGCTGGACGAGGCCATCCGGCTGGCACAGCACAAGCCCGAGCGCGTGCTGCTGGTCGATCGTGCCCTGGCGCCGATGGAGCGCGTGGCCGGGCGCGATGTCGACTACGCCGCCTTGCGCGAGCAGCACCTGCACGCCCAGGTGCCCTGCGTGTGGGTGACGGCCGACCACCCGAGCTACACGCTTTACACCAGTGGCACGACCGGCCGGCCCAAGGGGGTGCAGCGCGACACGGGCGGCTATGCGGTGGCCCTGGCCGCGAGCATGAAGTACATCTTCTGCGGCCAGGCCGGCGAGACCTATTTTTCCACCAGCGACATCGGCTGGGTGGTGGGCCACAGCTACATCGTCTACGGCCCGCTGATCGCCGGCATGGCCACCATCCTCTACGAAGGCCTGCCGATCCGGCCCGATGCGGGCATCTGGTGGCAGCTCGTCGAGAAGTACAAGGTCACGGTGATGTTCAGCGCGCCCACTGCGGTGCGGGTGCTCAAGAAGCACGATGCGGCCTTCCTGAAGAAGCACGATCTGTCCAGCCTGCGTGCGCTTTTCCTGGCCGGTGAGCCGCTGGACGAGCCCACCGCGAAATGGATCGCCGACGCATTGGGCAAGCCCGTCATCGACAATTACTGGCAGACCGAGACCGGCTGGCCCATCCTGACGATTGCCAACGGCGTCGAAAACAAGCCCAGCAAGTTCGGCTCGCCCGGCGTGCCGATGTACGGCTATCGCGTCAAGCTGCTGCACGAGGCCACCGGCGAGGAGCTGATCGGAGCGCACCAGAAGGGCGTGCTGGCCATCGAGGGGCCGCTGCCGCCGGGCTGCATGCAAACCGTCTGGCGCGACGACGAGCGCTTCGTGAAGACCTACTGGAGCGCCGTGCCCAACCGGCAGGTCTACAGCACCTTCGACTGGGCCATTCGCGACGAGGACGGCTACTACTTCATCCTCGGCCGCACTGATGATGTCATCAACGTGGCCGGCCACCGCCTGGGCACGCGCGAGATCGAAGAGAGCATCGCCAGCCACCCCGCGGTGGCCGAGGTGGCCGTGGTGGGCGTGGCCGACAACCTCAAGGGCCAGGTGGCCATGGCCTTTGCGGTGCTGAAAGATCCAGCGCAGGCGGCCACTGAGGCGCAGGCCCTGGCCCTCGAAGGCGAGATCATGAAGGTGGTGGACCAGCAGCTCGGCGCCGTCGCACGGCCTGCTCGTGTGCGGTTTGTCACGGTCCTGCCCAAGACCCGCTCGGGCAAGCTGCTGCGCCGCGCCATCCAGGCCGTGTGCGAACATCGCGACCCCGGTGACCTGACCACCATCGAGGACCCCTCGGCCCTGCAGCAGATCCGCGCGATGGTGGCCCTGCCGGCCTGAGCGGCATACGAGGCACTGCGGCAGCAGTGCCCCACGACGGCGGCGGCGTCCGGCCTCCCCCTTGTGGGGGATGTGTCACAGTCGAGCTCAAGAACGGACTGAAACGGTCGAAGTCCCGAAAGCTGGATACATTTGCGGTCCAGCGCATGTTCAGGATGAAAGACCCTCAGGCTCCGCTTTTCGTCGACGTCCACCAACTCAAGGTCGGCATGTATGTGCATCTCGACGTGGGTTGGATGGCACACCCTTTTGCGATGAGCAGTTTCCGCATCGCCTCGGACGACCAGATCGCCACCATCCGTGGCCTGGGTCTGCAGCAGGTGCGATGGGATCCCTCCCGCAGCGATCCGGGGCTGCTGGCGCTGGTGGGCGGCCAGGCCGGGCCGCAGCCGGCGGCCGCCGATGCGCTGCCGGCCGATCCGCAAGTGGCGTTGCGGGCCCGACGGCGCGCCTTGCTGGCTTCGCAGCGGGCGCATCTGGCGGCTTGCGAGCGTGAGTTCAACCAGGCCGCCAAGGAATTCCGGCAGATCACCGAGATCGCGCACAGCCAGCCCGAGGCGGCCCGCGAGCGTTCCGAGAGCATGGTCAGCGGCTTTCTGGACAAGATCGACGGGGCCCACGACACCTGCATCCGCCTGCTCCACGAGGGCGCGGGCGACCGCGCCTCGTCCCATAGCCTCAATGTCACGGTGGTGTCGATGCTGCTCGGTCGGGCCATGGGGCTGGGCGAACAGGAGCTGCGCGACGTGGGCTTGGGCGCCCTGCTGCACGATCTGGGCAAGACCGAACTGCCCGACCGCGTGCGCTGGAAGGACGAACTCTCCACCTCGGCCGAGCTGCAGTTCTATCAGGAGCATGTGGCCCATGGCGTGAGTCTGGCGCGCAAGATGAAGCTCAGCCCCCAGGCCACGCTGGTCGTGGCCCAGCACCACGAACAGGCCGACGGCCGGGGCTTTCCACAGCGGCTGCCGGGTGAGCGCATCAGCCCGCTGGCGCGCATCGTCGCCCTGGTCAACCGCTACGACAACCTGTGCAACCCGCTCAACCCGGCCAAGAGTTTGACGCCGCATGAGGCGCTGTCGCTGATCTTCGCGCAGATGAAGGCGCGCTTCGATGCGCTCACCCTCAGCGCCTTCATCAAGATGATGGGGGTGTATCCGCCGGGCTCGGTCGTCGAGCTCACCGACGGGCGCTTCGCACTGGTCGTCTCGGTCAATTCGGCACGCCCGCTCAAACCGCGCGTGATCGTGCATGACCCCAAGGTGCCGGCCGAGGAGGCCTTGGTCGTCGATCTCGAGGCCCACCCTGACCTGGGGGTTCGGCGCAGCCTGAAACCCCTGCAACTGCCGCGCGTCGCACTGGACTATCTGTCCCCGCGCCAGCGCATCTGCTACTTCTTCGAACGGGCCGTGGACCCATCGGCACCCGAGCCCGAGGGGTCTGTATGAGTGCGCCCAGCCTGATGCCGGTGCTCCAGCACCTGATCGACGGCATGCTCGAGGCGGTCTGGATGGTCGATCCGGTGGACCTGCGCGTGGTCGCGGCCAACCAGGCTGCGCATGCCCTGCTGGGCGTGAGTGAGGGCAGCCTGGTCGGCAAGGCCGCCATCGAGCTGGCTGCCACGCCGGAGGACCTGGTCTTCTGGGAGGATGTCGCGGCCGGTCTGAGCGACCGCATCCTCTCCGACAGCCTCGTATGCCGCCCCGACGGCACCACGGTGCAGGTCGAGCGCCGCGTGAGCCTGCTGCGCCTGGCGCCGGGCCATTCGCTGTTCCTCGTCAGCCTGCGCGACCGCAGTGAGCAGCGGCGCGTGGAGGACGAACTCGAACGGCTGGTGTCGGAGCTGCGTGCCACCCTCGAATCCACGGCCGACGGCATCCTGGCCGTCGACCTGCACGGGGGCATCCGCGGCTACAACCAACGCCTGGCCGACCTCTGGGGTTTTCCGCAGGCCCTGATGCTGCGCCGTGACGACCAGGCCATCTTCGCCTGGCTGCGCGAGGCCGTGGCCGACGTGCAGGCCTACGACGAGAAGCTCGCCCTCATTGCCCGCTCGCCTCTGCTGGAGACCACCGACCTCATCGCGTTGCGATCGGGCCGCGTGATGGAGCGGGTCACGAGGCCCCAGTACAGCCGGGGCCGGCCCATCGGTCGCGTCTACTCTTTCCGCGACATCACGCAACAGCTGGCGCAGGAGTCCCAGCTCCAGCTCGCCGCCAAGGTGTTCGATGCCAGCCCCGACGCCGTGTTCATCACTGACGGGCAGCTCAAGGTGCTGGCGGCCAACCCCGCCTGTGCCCGCCTGTGTGGCAGCGCGTGCCAGACGCTGGTGGGGCAGCGCTGGAACGAGCTGGTCCACGATCCGGCCGATCCGGGGGCGATCGATCGCCTGCGCTCGGCCGTCGACGAGTGCGGCAGCATCGAGGCCGAGCTGCACTACGTGCGTGCCGACGGCAGCAGCGGCCCCTGCCAAGTCTCGATGGTGCGCCTGTCCGACGACGCCGGCGGCACGCTGCACTACATCGCCTTCGTCAAGGATCTCACCGACAAGCTGGCGGCCAAGCGGCGCATCGAGGAGTTGGCCTACACCGACGCACTGACCGCCTTGCCCAACCGCCTGGTGTTCACCGAGCGCGTGGAGTTCGCCATCGCGATGGCCCGCCGAGAACATGGCCGCTTCGCGGTGATGTTCGTCGACCTCGACCGCTTCAAGCAGATCAACGACTCGCTGGGACACCTCTACGGAGACCGCGTGCTGGTGGACGTGGCCGACCGGCTCAAGCGCTGCGTGCGCGAGGTCGATACCGTGGCCCGCTACGGCGGCGATGAGTTCGTCGTGCTGCTCCACCAGGCCGACGTGCGTGGCGCGGAGGCAACCGCCCGACGCATCCTCGAGGCCTTGACCGTCCCGGTGCAGCTCGATGAACTGAGCTTCACGGTCACCGGAAGCGTTGGCATCGCGATGTATCCGGATGACGGCGCCACCGCCAACGACCTCATCAAGAACGCCGACGCGGCCATGTACCGGGTGAAAGAGCGTGGCCGGTCGAGCTTTCGCTTCTATCAGCCGCAGATGAACGTGGACCTGCTGGCGCGCATGAAGATCGACCATGCCATGCGCCAGGCCCTGCCAGCCGGCCATTTCCGCCTGGCCTACCAGCCGCAGGTGGACATCAAGACCCGCGAGGTGCTGTCCGCCGAGGCCCTGCTGCGCTGGCGGGACCCGGACCTGGGCGACGTCTCGCCCGCCCAGTTCATCCCCGTGGCCGAGGAAAGCGGCTTTATCGTCGCCCTGGGCGACTGGGTGCTGACCGAGGCGGTGCAGCAGGCCGCGCGCTGGCAGGCCCGGGGGCGTGCGCTGCAAGTCTCGGTCAACGTGTCGGCCCTGCAGTTCCAGCAGGCCAACTTCGTCGAGCGCGTGGCCGGTGTGCTGTCGGCTGCCGGGTTGGCGCCCGGCTGGCTCGAGCTTGAGCTCACCGAATCCATCCTGATCCAAGACGCCGAGGAGGCGCTGAGCCGCCTGCAGCAGCTCGAACAGCTCGGTGTGCGCCTGGCGATCGACGACTTCGGCACCGGCTACTCCAGCCTGGGCTACCTCAAGCGTTTCCCCATCGGCAAGCTCAAGATCGACCGCTCCTTCATCGCCGGGCTGCCGGCTGACGAGAGCGATGCCGGCATCGTGCGCGCCATCGTCAGCATGGCGCGGGCTCTGCACATCAAGGTCATCGCCGAGGGTGTCGAGACCGATCTGCAGCGGCAGTTCCTGTGCGCCGCCGGCTGCGACCAGTTCCAAGGCTACCTGTTTGCCCCACCGGTCGATCCTCAGGAATTCGACAGGCTGCGCGACACCGCCGCACACGCGCCGGGCTGCCGTGCGGGAGGCTGAAGGCCCGGCGCCCGGCCGCCGATGTGGAGATTGCGGATTGGCCGCTGACCGCCAGGAGTGTTAGAGTCATGCCTTCAGACTTTCGGTCCTTCCCGTCCCCTTTGCTGGTTTCTGAGTGAATCCACAGTGAAGGCGGGTCGCAATCCGCCAACCGGTCAAGCCGTGTCGCGGAAGGTTGATCAACCAGCCAACAGCCCTGGAAACCGGGGCATGAGGTGAGCGAGATGATGCAGCAATACAGGTCCAACTCGTACCTGTTCGGGGGCAACGCCCCCTACGTCGAAGAGTTGTACGAGGCCTACCTCGACAACCCGGGCTCGGTGCCTGACAACTGGCGCGCCTATTTCGACGCCCTTCAGAACGTGCCTGCGGTCGACGGCAGCGATTCGCGCGATGTCGCGCACGCGCCCGTCATCGAATCCTTCGCTCAGCGCGCCAAGTCCAACGCCTTCGCGGTCAAGGCCAGCAGTACCGACCTGGCCGTGGCGCGCAAGCAGGTGCACGTCCAGTCCCTGATCGCTGCCTATCGCTTCCTCGGTTCCCGCTGGGCCGACCTCGATCCCCTCAAACGTCACGAGCGTCCTCGCATTCCCGAGCTCGAACCGGCCTTCTATGACCTCACTGAAAGTGACATGGACATCACTTTCAGCGCGACCAACACCTACTTCACCAAGGCCGAACAGATGACCCTGCGGGAGATCCTGCAGGCCCTGCGTGAGACCTACTGCGGCACCATCGGTGCCGAGTTCATGCACATCACCGAGCCGGCCGAGAAGCGGTGGTGGCAGGAACGCCTGGAGAGCTCGCGCTCCAAGCCGGTATTCACCGGCGAGAAGAAGAAGGCCATCCTCGAGCGCCTGACGGCGGCCGAGGGCCTGGAGCGCTTCCTGCACACCAAGTACGTGGGGCAGAAGCGCTTTTCGCTCGAAGGCGGCGAGAGCTTCATCGCCGCGATGGACGAGCTGATCAAGCGCGCCGGCGAGAAGGGCGTGCAGGAAATCGTGATCGGCATGGCCCACCGGGGCCGCCTCAACGTGCTGGTCAACACGCTGGGCAAGATGCCTAAGGACCTGTTCGCCGAGTTCGAGCACACCGCCAAGGAAGACCTGCCCGCCGGTGACGTGAAATACCACCAGGGCTTCTCCAGCGATGTCTCCACCCCTGGCGGCCCGGTGCACCTGAGCCTGGCCTTCAACCCCTCGCACCTGGAAATCGTCAACCCGGTGGTCGAGGGTTCGGTCAAGGCCCGCATGGATCGCCGTGGCGACAAGGAAGGCGATCAGGTGCTGCCCGTGCTGGTGCATGGTGACGCCGCCTTCGCCGGCCAGGGGGTCGTGATGGAGACGCTGGCGCTGGCGCAAACGCGCGGCTACTACACCGGCGGCACGGTCCATATCGTCATCAACAACCAGATCGGCTTCACGACCAGCGACCCGCGCGACACCCGCTCGACGCTGTACTGCACCGACGTCGTCAAGATGATCGAAGCGCCGGTGCTGCACGTCAACGGCGACGACCCCGAGGCCGTGGTGTTCTGCACCCAACTGGCGCTGGACTACCGCCAGGAGTTCAACAAGGACGTCGTCGTCGACATCGTGTGCTTCCGCAAGCTGGGCCACAACGAGCAGGACACCCCCTCGCTCACCCAGCCGCTGATGTACAAGAAGATCGCCAAGCACCCCGGCACCCGCAAGCTCTATGCCGACAAGCTGGTGACCCAGGGCGTGCTGCCCGAGGACGGGCCCGAGGAGATGGTCAAGGCTTACCGCGCCGCGATGGACGCGGGCAAGCACACCGTCGATCCCGTGCTGACCAACTTCAAGAGCAAGTACGCTGTCGACTGGACGCCCTTCCTCGGCAAGAAGTGGACGGACGCGGCTGACACTGCGCTGCCGCTGGCCGAGATCAAGCGCCTGGCCGAGCGCATCACGACCATTCCGGGCAATTTCAAGCTCCACCCGTTGGTCGAGAAGGTCATCGCCGACCGTGCCGCCATGGGCCGCGGCGAGATCAATGTCGACTGGGGCATGGGCGAGCACCTGGCTTTTGCCTCGCTGGTGGCCAGCGGCTATCCGGTGCGCCTGTCGGGCGAGGACTGCGGACGCGGCACCTTCACCCACCGCCATGCCGTGCTGCACGACCAGAACCGCGAGAAGTGGGACGAGGGCACCTACATCCCGCTGCAGAACGTGGCCGACAACCAGGCCCCGTTCGTCGTGATCGACTCCATCCTGTCGGAAGAGGCGGTGCTGGGCTTCGAGTACGGCTATGCCTCGGCCGACCCCAACACGCTGGTGATCTGGGAGGCCCAGTTCGGCGACTTCGCCAATGGGGCCCAGGTGGTGATCGACCAGTTCATCGCCTCCGGCGAGGTCAAGTGGGGGCGCGCCAATGGCCTGACGCTGATGTTGCCGCATGGCTATGAGGGCCAGGGGCCCGAGCACAGCTCGGCGCGCCTGGAGCGCTTCATGCAGCTCGCCGCCGACAACAACATGCAGATCTGCCAGCCCACCACGGCCAGCCAGATCTTCCATGTGCTGCGCCGACAGATGGTGCGCATGTTCCGCAAGCCGCTGGTGCTGATGACGCCCAAGTCGCTGCTGCGCAACAAGGACGCCACCTCGCCGCTGTCCGAATTCACCAAGGGCGAGTTCCGCACCGTGATCGGCGAGCTCAACGCCGAGATCGAGGCGGCCAAGGTCAAGCGCGTGATCGTCTGCTCCGGCAAGGTCTACTACGACCTCGTCAAGAAGCGCGAGGAGAAGAAGGCGCTCGACGTGGCGATCATCCGCGTCGAGCAGCTCTACCCCTTCCCGCACAAGGCCTTTGCCACCGAGCTCAAGAAGTACCCCAACGCCACCGACGTCGTGTGGTGCCAGGACGAGCCGCAGAACCAGGGTGCATGGTTCTTCGTGCAGCACTACATCCACGAGAACATGCTCGAAGGCCAGAAGCTCGGCTATGCCGGCCGTCCGGCCTCGGCCTCGCCGGCCGTGGGCTATGCCCACCTCCACCAGGAGCAGCAAAAGGCCTTGCTCGAGCAGGCCTTTGCCAAGCTCAAGGGGTTCGTGCTCACCAAGTAAGTCCCGGTCCCGGGTCGACGACGGCGCCGCGCCGCCTCGCCCGGATGCGTTGACGGGGGCTGCCCGCGGCGGCCCCTGTGCGCGGCGACACGCATAGCGAAAGAACGATCATGGCAATCATCGAAGTCAAGGTTCCCCAACTGTCCGAATCGGTGGCCGAAGCCACCTTGCTGTCCTGGAAGAAGCGTCTGGGCGAAGCCGTCAGCGCCGACGAGATCCTCATCGAGATCGAGACCGACAAGGTCGTCCTGGAAGTGCCCGCGCCGGCGGCCGGCGTGATCGTCCAGCTCGTCAAGAACGACGGCGACACCGTCGTCAGCGACGAGGTCATCGCCAAGATTGACACCGAGGGCCAGGCCCAGGTCAGCCCGCTGGAGGTCAAGGCTGCACCGGCTGCCGCCCCCGCGGTGACCCCTGCGCCGGCGCCTGCGGCGGCCGGTGGCGCCAAGTCGGATGTGGCGATGCCTGCCGCGGCCAAGCTGATGGCCGAGCACCAGCTCACGGCCGCCCAGGTCAGCGGCACCGGCAAGGACGGCCGCATCACCAAGGGTGACGTGCTTGGCGCCCTCGAAGCCGGGGCGCGGCCCGCCGCCCCGGCGCCGGCCAGCGCCGCCCCCGCCGTGGCCAAGCCGCTGCCGCAGGTCAGTGCCCCCGGCCTGAACCTGGACGACCGCCCCGAGCAGCGCGTGCCGATGAGCCGGCTGCGCGCCCGCATCGCCGAGCGCCTGCTGCAGTCCCAAGCCACCAATGCCATCCTCACCACCTTCAACGAGGTCAACATGGCCCCGGTGATGGAGATGCGCAAGAAGTTCCAGGAAAAGTTCGAGAAGGAGCACGGTGTCAAGCTCGGCTTCATGAGCTTCTTCGTGAAGGCAGCGGTGCATGCGCTCAAGAAGTACCCCATCCTGAACGCCTCGGTCGACGGCAACGACATCGTCTACCACGGCTACTTCGACATCGGCATCGCCGTGGGCTCGCCGCGCGGCTTGGTGGTGCCCATCCTGCGCAACGCCGACCAGATGACCTTTGCCGAGATCGAGAAGAAGATCGCCGAGTTCGGCCAGAAGGCCAAAGATGGCAAGCTCGGCCTGGAGGAACTCACCGGCGGCACCTTCTCCATCTCCAACGGCGGCGTGTTCGGCTCGATGCTGTCCACGCCGATCATCAACCCGCCGCAGTCGGCCATCCTGGGCGTGCACGCCACCAAGGACCGTCCGGTGGTCGAGAACGGTCAGATCGTGATCCGCCCGATCAACTACCTGGCCATGAGCTATGACCACCGCATCATCGACGGGCGCGAGGCCGTGCTGGGCCTGGTGGCGATGAAGGAAGCACTGGAAGACCCGGCCCGCCTGTTGTTCGACATCTGAGGAAGCGCTGGAATGAGCCAACAATTCGACGTCATCGTCATTGGCGGTGGCCCCGGCGGC
>NZ_JBKBVU010000329.1:0-2154 GCF_046289365.1 Caldimonas sp.
GCCGATGCGCGCATCGAAGACCTCGTCGATGGCCAGGCCCAAGGCCTGGAAGGCCGGTTGGCCCTGCGCCTGGTGGCGCTGCCAGCGGTCCAGCACGTCGTGCCAGAGCATGCACGCGAGCATGAAGCTGGGGGCCACCGGCTTGTCCTCGGCCACGCGGCGATCGGTGTCGGCCAGCGCGAGCTGCACAAACTTCTCACGCCCGTCGTGCTTTTGCTGCTCGTCGAGCACCACATCGAGGATGGGGAAGACACCGCGATGCAGGCCGTGCTTGCGCAGCTCCTGCAAGCTGGCCAGGGCGTGGCCGGTCTGCAGCAGCTTGATCATCTCGTCGAACAGGCGCGAGGCCGGGACGTTGTCGAGCAAGGGGGCCATGCGCTGGATGGGCTCCCGCGTCTTGGGCTCGATCTCGAAGCCCAGCTTGGCGGCAAAGCGCACCACGCGGATGATGCGCACCGGATCCTCGCGGTAGCGGGTCTGCGGGTCGCCGATCATGCGCAGCAGGCGCTTCTTCGCGTCGGCGATGCCGCCGTGGTAGTCGACCACGATCTCGCGCTGCGGGTCGTAGTACATCGCGTTGATCGTGAAGTCGCGGCGTGCAGCGTCCTCGATCTGGGGGCCCCAGACGTTGTCGCGCAGCACCCGCCCGCTGGCATCCACCACGTGACTTTTGTCGGCGATCTGCGACTTCGAGGTCTTCTCGTTGCCCTGCACCTGCTCGGCAGCCGCAGCGTCGAGGTAGGCGCGGAAGGTGGAAACCTCGATCACCTCGTGGTCACGCCCGCGGCCGAACACCACGTGCACGATGCGAAAGCGCCGGCCGATGATGAAGGCGCGCCGGAACAGCGCCTTGACCTGTTCCGGCGTCGCATTGGTGGCCACGTCGAAGTCCTTGGGGCGCAAGCCCAGCAGCAGGTCGCGCACGGCACCGCCGACGATGTAGGCCTCGTAGCCCGCCTCGGTGAGCGTGCGCACCACTTTCACCGCACGCTCGTCCACCAAGGACGGGTCGATGCCGTGTTCGGACTTGGGCACCTCCACACGGCGGCCGAGCGCCGGGGCGCCGGGCCGGGGAGCGGCCTGCTTGCCGCCGGACTTGCCCAGCAGCTTGTCGATCAGCTTCTTGATCATTCGAAGAGTTTCAGTATGCGCCAGCCCCGCTCCCGGGCCAGGGATTCCAGCGCGGGCGACGGATTGGTTGCCACGGGGTCGCTGGCACGCTCCAGCAGGGGAAGATCGTTGGGCGAGTCGCTGTAGAAGCTCGTACGCTCGAACTGCGACCACCCAGCCCCCAGGCCGGCCAGCCACTGGTCGACGCGGGTCACCTTGCCTTCACGGTAGGACGGCACACCGTGGATGCGGCCCGTGATGGTACCGCTTGCGTCGCGTTCCAGCTGGACGGCCAGCAGGTGGTCCACACCGAAGGCCGCGGCGATCGGGGCGGTGACGAATTCATTGGTGGCCGTGACGATGGCCACCAGGTCGCCGCGCGCCTGATGCTCGCGCACGAGGGCCAGCGCCCTCGGATGCAGCACCGGCCGCACCACTTCCTGGACGAAGCGCTGCTGCACCGCGCGCTGCTCGTGCGCCGGGCGCCGGCGCCAAGGCGCGGTGCTGAACTCGATGTACTCGGCCAAGTCCAGGCAGCCGGCCTGATACTGGGCGTAATAGTGATCATTGCCCCGCCGGAAGGCCTCGCCGTCGGCCCAGCCGATGCGCACCATGAACTCGCCGAAGGCATGGTCGGAATCGATCGGCAGCAGGGTGTGGTCCAGGTCGAACAGGCACAGATTGCGGGGCGTCGTCACAAGGCCTCCTCGGCCAGCATGCGTTTGAGCAAAGGGATGGTCACGCCGCGCTGCTGCGCCAGCGCGAAGCGGTCCAGGCGGTCGAGCAGGCCCATCAGGCTGCCCAGGTCGCGCTCGAAGCGGGTCATCAGGTAGCCCATCACCTCGTCGGACAGGAAGATGCCGCGCCGGTCGGCCTCGTGCCGCAGGGCCGCGCGGCAATGTTCCTCGGGCAGGGGCTGCAGATGGAAGACGGGGCCCCAGCCCAGGCGGGTGCGCAGGTCTTCGCGCACGGCCAGGTCCACCGGGGGCACGGTGCCGGCCGCCACGCCCTACTGACCCACCCCCGCGGCATGAGCGAAAAACA
>NZ_JBKBVU010000106.1:0-11163 GCF_046289365.1 Caldimonas sp.
GTGGCGCCCGGGTGAGGCCATCCCGAGCGAGGTCGAGCTGGCGGCACGCTTTCGCGTCAGTCAGGGCACGGTACGCAAGGCCATCGACGAGCTGGCGGCCGAAAACCTGCTGGTTCGCCGCCAGGGCAAGGGCACCTTTGTGGCCACCCACGCCGAGGAGCGCGTGCAGTACCGCTTTCTGCGCCTCACGCCCGACGAGCCGGGCGGTGCCCCGTTCGAGCGCCGCGTGATCGACTGCCGCCGTCTGCGCGCCCCGGCCGAGGTGGCGCGTGCCCTGGAGCTCAAGTCCGGCGATGCGGCCCTGCAGATCCGCCGCCTGCTCAGCGCGCGGGGGGCGCCGGTGGTGCTCGACGATATCTGGCTCAACGGTCAGCTCTTCAAGGGGCTGACGGCCGAACGCCTGGGCGAGTATCGCGGGCCCATGTACGCGCTGTTCGAGACGGAATTCGGCGTGCGCATGATCCGCGCCGAAGAGAAGTTGCGTGCGGTGGCCGCCGACGAGGCCTGCGCCGCCTTGCTCCAGGTCGAACTCGGCTATCCCCTGCTCAGCGTGGAGCGATTGTCCCTGACGTATGGTGACCGCCCGGTGGAGTTCCGCCGGGGGCTATACAACACCGCCACCCACTATTACCGCAACGAGCTGCAATGACGGTGCGTTGCTCGCAATGTCGGCGATCCGGTGCTGTTGCGTTGCAATAAAATCAACCAGTTTCACATCTGTTACACAAGGTTGGGTATGCCTGAGATCGCCAAAGAAAGACCGGTCTACCGAAACATCCATGTCACGGAGATCATCAAGTACCGGCTGCCTGCGGCCGGCATCGTGTCCATCCTGCACCGCATCAGCGGCGCGCTGATGTTCCTGCTGATGCCGCTGGTCATTTGGATGTTCGACACCAGCGTGAGCTCGCAGGTCTCCTTCGATCGCTTCGCCAGTGCCTTTCAGGTGGGCCTGGGTATCGTGCCCGGCTGGCTGCTCAAGCTGATCGTGCTGGCGTTGATCTGGGCCTACCTGCACCATTTCATCGCCGGCATCCGCCACCTCTGGATGGACGTCTACCACACCGTCTCGAAGGAACAGGGCCGCAGCTCCGCCATCTTCACGCTGGCGTCGAGCCTGCTGCTGACGGTGGTGCTCGGTGCCAAGCTCTTCGGCCTGTACTGAGCCGGGGCGATACAGAACAACAGGAACGGAATCCCGCGATGAGCAAGAACTACGGATCCAAGCGCCTGGTGGTCGGGGCGCATTACGGTTTTCGCGACTGGCTGGCCCAGCGCGTCACGGCGGCGCTGATGGCGCTGTTCACCCTCGTCCTGCTCGTGCAGGTCCTGATGCCCGGAGAGCTGGGCTATGACCGCTGGGCTGGCATCTTCTCGAGCCAGTGGATGAAGGTGCTGACCTTCACCGTGATCATCTCGCTGCTCTACCACGCGTGGGTGGGTATGCGCGACATCTGGATGGACTACGTGAAGCCCGTGGGCATCAAGCTCGTGCTGCAGGTGTTCACGATCGTGTGGCTGGTCGGCTGCGCCGGCTGGGCGATCCAGGTGTTGTGGAGGCTGTAAATGCAAATCGGAACTTCTCTGCCCAAGCGCAAGTTTGACGTCGTCATCGTCGGAGCCGGCGGCTCCGGCATGCGGGCTTCCCTGCAGCTCGCGTTGGCCGGCCTGAACGTGGCCGTGCTGTCCAAGGTCTTCCCGACCCGTTCCCACACCGTGGCGGCCCAGGGCGGCATCGGCGCCTCGCTGGGCAACATGTCGGAAGACAACTGGCATTTCCATTTTTACGATACCGTCAAGGGCTCGGACTGGCTGGGTGACCAGGACGCCATCGAGTTCATGTGCCGTGAGGCCCCCAAGGTCGTGTACGAACTCGAACACTTCGGCATGCCCTTCGACCGCAACCCGGACGGCACGATCTACCAGCGCCCCTTCGGCGGCCACACGGCCAACTACGGCGAGAAGCCGGTCCAGCGCGCCTGTGCCGCGGCCGACCGCACCGGCCACGCCATGCTGCACACGCTGTACCAGCAGAACGTCAAGGCCCGCACGCAGTTCTTCGTCGAATGGATGGCGCTGGACCTGATCCGTGACGCGGATGGCGACGTCGTGGGCGTGACGGCACTCGAGATGGAAACCGGCGACGTGCACATCCTCGAAGCCAAGACCGTGCTGCTGGCCACCGGCGGCGCCGGGCGCATCTATGCGGCCTCCACGAACGCCTTCATCAACACCGGCGATGGCCTGGGCATGGCCGCGCGTGCCGGCATCCCGCTCGAAGACATGGAGTTCTGGCAGTTCCACCCCACCGGCGTGGCCGGCGCGGGCGTGCTGCTGACCGAGGGTTGCCGCGGCGAAGGCGCGATCTTGCGCAACTGCAACGGCGAGCGCTTCATGGAGCGCTATGCGCCCACCCTGAAGGATCTCGCCCCGCGCGACTTCGTCTCGCGCTGCATGGACCAGGAGATCAAGGAAGGCCGCGGCTGCGGTCCCAACAAGGACTATGTGGTCCTCGACATGACCCACCTGGGTGCCGAGACCATCATGAAGCGTCTGCCCTCGGTCTACGAGATCGGCCACAACTTCGCCAACGTCGACATCACCAAGGAGCCGATCCCCGTGGTGCCCACCATCCACTACCAGATGGGCGGCATCCCGACCAACATCCATGGGCAGGTGGTCGTTCCCAAGAACGGGAACCCCAACAGCGTGGTGCCGGGTCTGTATGCGGTGGGTGAGTGCTCCTGCGTGAGCGTGCACGGCGCCAACCGCCTGGGCACCAACTCGCTGCTCGACCTGTTGGTTTTCGGCCGTGCGGCCGGCAACCACATCGTCGAGACCCTCAAAAAGGAGCCCAAGGCCCACAATCCCCTGCCCCAGGATGCGGCCGACCGCTCGCTGGCGCGCCTGGCGCGCCTGGAGGCCAGCACCTCGGGCGAGTACGCCCAAGACGTGGCCAACGACATCCGCAAGACCATGCAGCAGCACGCTGGCGTGTTCCGCACGCAGGCCAGCATGGACGAGGGCGTGCGCAAGATTGCCGAGATCGCCGAGCGCGTGAAGGCGATCGCACTGAAGGACAAGTCCAAGGTGTTCAACACCGCCCGCATCGAGGCGCTGGAGGTCGAGAACCTGATCGAGGCCGCGCAGGCGACGATCGTGTCGGCGGCAGCCCGCAAGGAAAGCCGCGGTGCCCACACGGTGAACGACTACGGTGATACGCCGGAGTTCCCCAACGGCCGCAACGACCGCGACTGGTTGAAGCACACGTTGTGGTACAGCGAGGGTAACCGTCTCGAGTACAAGCCGGTGAATCTCAAGCCGCTGACCGTCGATTCCATCGAACCCAAGGTCCGTTCCTTCTGAAGTCTGCGCCCGGAGTACCCCCATGACCCTGCGAACCTTCCAGATCTATCGCTACGACCCGGACAAGGACGCCAAGCCCTACATGCAGACCCTGCAGGTGGAGCTCGACGGCTCCGAGCGCATGCTGCTGGACGCTCTCGTCAAGCTCAAGGCCGTCGATCCCACACTGTCCTTCCGCCGGTCCTGCCGCGAGGGCGTGTGCGGCTCGGACGCGATGAACATCAACGGCAAGAACGGCCTGGCTTGCCTGACGAACATGCGCACGCTGCCCGAGGTGGTGGTGCTCAAGCCGCTGCCGGGTTTGCCGGTGGTGCGCGACCTCATTGTCGACATGACGCAGTTCTTCAAGCAATACCACTCGATCAAGCCGTATCTCGTCAACGACACGCCGCCGCCCGAGAAGGAGCGCCTGCAGTCGCCCGAGGAGCGTGACGAGCTCAACGGCCTGTACGAATGCATCCTGTGCGCGAGCTGCTCCACGAGCTGCCCGAGCTTCTGGTGGAATCCGGACAAGTTCGTCGGCCCGGCCGGCCTGCTGCAGGCCTACCGATTCATCGCCGACAGCCGCGATCAGGCCACGAGCGAGCGTCTCGACAACCTCGAGGATCCGTACCGCCTGTTCCGCTGCCACACCATCATGAACTGTGTGGACGTCTGCCCCAAGAGCCTGAACCCCACGAAGGCCATCGGGAAGATCAAGGAGCTGATGGTGCGCCGCGCCGTCTGAGGCGCTCGCGTGCCGTGATAAGGTCCCTGCAAGCTGCATGATGGACACTGCACTCGACGAACGCTCGCTGAGCAAGCTGCGCTGGCGCTGCCGGCGTGGCCTGCTCGAGAACGACCTGTTCATCGAGCGCTTCTTCGCACGCCACGGGTCGACGATCACGGTGCGCCAGGCCGAGGGGCTGCAGGCCCTGATGGAGCTGGCCGACAACGACCTGCTGGATCTGCTGCTGGCCCGCAAGGAGCCGCAGGGCGAACTCGATCGCGCCGAGGTGCGCGAAGTGCTGGCCCTGCTGCGTCGGCGCGGATGACGTTTTTTGGATAGCCTCAAGGAAGAGCCATGACACCGTCTGATGTGAAAGCCACCCTGTCGTTCTCGGACGGCAGCCCCTCGATGGAGCTCCCCATCTACAAGGGCACGATCGGCCCGGACGTGATCGACATCCGCAAGCTCTACGCGCAGACGGGCAAGTTCACCTACGACCCCGGCTTCCTGTCTACTGCCTCGTGCAATTCGTCGATCACCTACATTGACGGCGACAAGGGCGAGCTGCTCTACCGCGGCTACCCGATCGAGCAACTGGCCGAGCACTGCGACTTCCTCGACACCTGCTACCTGCTGCTGTACGGGGAGTTGCCCAACGCCGCCCAGAAGAAGGACTTCGACTCGCGCGTGACCAACCACACGATGGTCAACGAGCAGATGCAGTTCTTCCTGCGTGGTTTCCGCCGCGATGCCCATCCGATGGCCGTGCTCACCGGCCTGGTGGGCGGCATGTCGGCCTTCTATCACGACAGCACCGACATCAACAACCCGCAGCACCGCGAGATCTCGGCGATCCGTCTGATCGCCAAGATGCCCACGCTGGTGGCCATGGCCTACAAGTACTCCATCGGCCAGCCCTACATCTACCCGAAAAACTCGCTGTCGTACACCGCGAACTTCCTGCGCATGATGTTCGCGACGCCCTGCGAGGAATACGAGCCCAACGACGTGCTGGTGCGTGCCCTGGACCGCATCTTCATCCTGCACGCCGACCACGAGCAGAACGCCTCCACCTCCACGGTGCGCCTGTGCGGGTCTTCGGGCACCAACCCGTTTGCTGCGATCGCCGCCGGCGTGGCCTGCCTGTGGGGTCCGGCCCACGGCGGGGCCAACGAGGCTTGCCTGAACATGCTGGAGGACATCCAGAAGATGGGCGGCGTGGCCAAGATCGGCGAGTTCATCGCCAAGGTCAAGGACAAGAACTCGGGCGTGCGCCTGATGGGCTTCGGCCACCGCGTCTACAAGAACTACGACCCGCGTGCCAAGCTGATGCGCGAGACCTGCCACGAGGTGCTGGGCGAGCTCGGCCTGGGCAACGACCCGCTGTTCAAGCTCGCCATGGAGCTCGAGAAGATCGCGCTGGAAGACGAATACTTCGTGGCCCGCAAGCTCTACCCGAACGTCGACTTCTACTCGGGCATCGTCCAGCGCGCCATCGGCATTCCGGTGAGCCTGTTCACGGCCATTTTCGCGCTGGCCCGCACGGTGGGCTGGATCGCCCAGCTCAACGAGATGATCAGCGACCCGGAGTACAAGATCGGCCGTCCGCGCCAGCTCTTCGTCGGCTCGCCCAAGCGCGAGGTGAAACCCCTAGCCCAGCGGGGCTGACGCAGGGGCCGGGCCGCCCCTGGCGGTCTGAGCGGATCCCCACCTCCCAACCCCGGCCCCGAGCCGGGGTTTTTGCTTGCAAAAGCTTAAAATCATTCGTTCACCACCCACGAGGCTGCACCGAGAGCTTGCTATGGGCCGCACGCTGTACGACAAGATCTGGGACGAGCATGTCGTCCACACCGAGGAAGATGGCACGGCCATCCTCTACATCGACCGCCACCTGCTGCATGAGGTGACGAGCCCGCAGGCCTTCGAGGGGCTGGAGGTGGCCGGTCGCAAGGTCTGGCGCCTGTCGGCCAACCTGGCGGTGAGTGATCACAACGTGCCCACGACCGACCGCAGCCAGGGCATTGCCGACCCGATTTCTCGCCTGCAGGTCGAGACGCTGGACCGCAACTGCGACCGGCTGGGCATCACGCAGTTCAAGATGAACGACAAGCGCCAGGGCATCGTGCACGTGATCGGCCCGGAGCAGGGCGCCACGCTGCCGGGCATGACGGTGGTCTGCGGCGACTCCCATACTTCCACCCACGGGGCCTTCGGCGCACTGGCCCACGGCATCGGCACCAGCGAGGTCGAGCACGTGCTGGCCACCCAGACGCTGCTGGCCAAGAAGGCCAAGAACATGCTGATCAAGGTGGAAGGGCAGCTTCCCAGGGGCTGTAGCGCCAAGGACATCGTGCTGGCCGTCATCGGCCGCATCGGCACGGCCGGCGGCACCGGCTACACGATCGAATTCGCCGGCAGTGCGATTCGCGCGCTCAGCATGGAGGGCCGCATGACGGTGTGCAACATGGCCATCGAGGCCGGCGCGCGTGCCGGCCTGGTGGCGGTGGACGACACCACGATCCAGTACGTCAAAGGGCGCCCGTATTCGCCCACGGGCGTGGAGTGGGATCAGGCCGTGGCCTACTGGCGCACCCTGCATTCGGACCCGGACGCGCACTGGGATGCGGTGGTCGAGCTCGACGCCAGCCAAATCCGCCCGCAGGTGACCTGGGGCACCTCGCCCGAGATGGTCGTCTCGATCGACGACTGCGTGCCCGACCCCGAGCGGGAAAAAGATGCCGTCAGACGCAGCGCGATGGAGCGGGCTCTGCAGTACATGGCCCTCGAGCCGAACAAGCCGGTGTCGGACATCCGCGTCGACAAAGTCTTCATCGGCTCGTGCACCAACTCGCGCATCGAAGACCTGCGCGAGGCGGCGGCCGTCGTGCGCCGCCTCGGGGGCAAGGTGGCGGCCAACGTGAAGCTGGCGATGGTCGTGCCCGGCTCGGGCCTGGTGAAGGAACAAGCCGAGCGCGAGGGCCTGGATCAGGTCTTCAAGGCGGCTGGCTTCGAATGGCGTGAGCCGGGCTGCTCGATGTGCTTGGCGATGAATGCCGACCGTCTTGAACCGGGTGAGCGCTGCGCCTCCACGTCCAACCGCAACTTCGAGGGGCGGCAGGGTGCCGGCGGGCGCACCCACCTGGTCAGCCCGGCGATGGCTGCGGCGGCGGCCATCGAGGGCCACTTCGTCGATGTGCGCCGCATTGCCTGAGGGGAGACCGAGCCATGAGACATCTGTGGATCATGCTGATGGTGACGGCTTTCGGATTGGCCGGCTGCAACACCATCGAAGGGCTGGGCAAGGATGTCCAGAAGGTCGGCGAGAAGATGGAAGAGGCGGCCAGCCGCAAGAAGTGATCTCATGAAGCCCTTTACCGTTCACAAAGGCGTGGTGGCGCCCATCGATCGTGAGAACGTCGATACTGACGCCATCATCCCCAAGCAGTTCTTGAAGTCGATCAAGCGCACGGGCTTTGGTCCGAACCTGTTCGACGAATGGCGCTACCTCGACCGCGGCGAGCCGGGGCAGGATCCGGCCACGCGCAAACCGAACCCGGACTTCGTGCTGAACCAGCCGCGCTACCAGGGCGCGTCAGTGCTGCTTGCCCGCAAGAACTTCGGCTGCGGCTCCAGCCGCGAGCACGCCCCCTGGGCGATCGAGCAATACGGCTTTCGCGCGTTGATCGCGCCGAGCTTTGCCGACATCTTCTTCAACAACTGCTTCAAGAACGGGCTGCTGCCCATCGTGTTGCCCGAGCACGAGGTGGCCCGGCTGTTCGACGAGGTGTATGCCTTCGTCGGCTATGAGCTCACGATCGATCTGCCTCGGCAGGTGGTGCTCAAGCCCGACGGCACCGAACTGGCCTTCGAGGTGCAGGCCTTTCGCAAGTACTGCCTGCTCAACGGCTTCGACGACATCGGCCTGACCCTGCGGCACGCCGACAAAATCAAGGCCTTCGAGGCCGAACGCCTGGCGCGCAAGCCCTGGCTCAACCACCGGCTGGTCGGCTGAGGCTGGCCACGGGTCTCAAGAACACAAGGACGACCATGAAGATCGCAGTCCTGCCGGGTGACGGCATCGGCACCGAAATCGTGGCCGAGGCCGTCAAGGTGCTTGGCTCGCTCGACCTGCACTTCGAGATGGAGCAGGCCCTGGTGGGCGGCGCCGCCTACGAGGCGCACGGCCATCCGCTGCCCGAACCCACCCTGGCGCTGGCGCAGCAGGCCGACGCCGTGCTTTTCGGTGCCGTGGGCGACTGGAAGTACGACAAGCTCGAGCGTGCGCTGCGTCCCGAGCAGGCTATCCTGGGTCTGCGCAAGCACCTGCAGCTCTTTGCCAACTTCCGCCCCGCGATCTGCTACGAGCAGCTCACCCACGCCTCCAGCCTCAAGCCCGAGCTGGTGGCCGGGCTGGACATCCTCATCATCCGCGAACTCACCGGCGACATCTACTTCGGCCAGCCCCGCGGCCGCCGGGCATCGGCCGACGGTGCCTTCCAGGGGGCGCCGGAGGCCTTCGACACGATGCGCTACAGCCGCCCCGAGATCGAGCGCATCGCCCATGTGGCCTTCCAGGCCGCCCGCAAGCGTGGCAGGAAGGTCACCAGTGTCGACAAGGCCAATGTGCTGGAGACCTTCCAGTTCTGGAAGGATGTGGTCACCGAGGTGCATGCGCAGTACCCGGACGTGGAACTCGAGCACATGTACGTCGACAACGCTGCGATGCAGTTGGTGAAGGCGCCGAAGAAATTCGACGTGATCGTCACCGGCAACATGTTCGGCGACATCCTGTCCGACGAGGCCGCGATGTTGACGGGCTCGATCGGCATGCTGCCCTCGGCCTCTCTCAACGACCGCGGGCAGGGCCTGTACGAACCCAGCCACGGCTCGGCGCCCGACATTGCGGGGCGGGGTGTGGCCAATCCGCTGGCCACCATCCTGAGTGCGGCGATGATGCTGCGCTTCAGCCTGAACCAGGCCGAGGCGGCCGACCGCATCGAACGCGCCGTGCAGGAGGTGCTGGCCCAAGGCCTGCGCACGGCCGACATTTTCAGCGAAGGCACCACCCGCGTGGGCACGAAGGAGATGGGCGACGCTGTGGTCGCCCGACTGAAAGCGCAGGGCTGAGCCCCCAAGTCCGGCCCCGGGCGCCGGCATTCGGGGAATCCGGTGGAACGAATCCACATCCTCTTGGCAACTTCTGGCGATAGACAACGATGGCAACGACTTTGGTAGGTTTGGTGGGCTGGCGTGGCATGGTCGGTTCGGTGCTCATGGATCGCATGCGCGCCGAAGGTGATTTCGACCTGATCGAACCCCTGTTCTTCAGCACCAGCAATGCGGGCGGTGCCGCCCCGGACATGGCAAAGAACGAGACGACGCTGAGGGACGCCTTCGACATCGAGGCGCTCAAGCGTTGCGACATCATCCTGACGGCCCAGGGCGGCGACTACACCTCCGAGGTCTTCCCCAAGCTGCGCGCCGCCGGCTGGAAAGGCCACTGGATCGATGCGGCCTCGACGCTGCGCATGAAGGACGATGCCGTCATCATTCTCGACCCGGTGAACCTGCCGGTGATCAAGAATGCGCTGGCCAAAGGCGGGCGCAACTGGATCGGGGGCAACTGCACCGTGAGCTGCATGCTCATGGGGGTGGGTGCGCTGTACAAGGCCGGGTTGGTCGAGTGGATGAGCACGATGACCTACCAGGCTGCCTCGGGCGGGGGGGCGCAGCACATGCGCGAGCTGCTCACGCAATTTGGCACACTCAACGCCGAAGTGCGCGCCCTGCTGGACGACCCCAAAAGTGCCATTCTCGAGATCGACCGGCGCATCATCGCCAAGCAGCGCAGCCTGTCGGCCGAGGAGGTGGCCCACTTCGGCGTGCCCCTGGGCGGCTCACTGATCCCCTGGATCGACAAGGACCTGGGCAACGGGGTGAGCCGTGAGGAATGGAAAGGCGGGGCCGAGACCAACAAGATCCTGGGCATCGGCGAAGGCTTCGGTACGCCGGCGATTCCCGTGGACGGCTTTTGCGTGCGCATCGGCGCGATGCGCTGCCACAGCCAGGCCCTGACCTTCAAGCTGAAGAAGGATGTGCCACTGGCCGACATCGAGGCGATGATTGCCGCTGACAATGCCTGGGTGAAAGTGGTGCCCAACACCCGCGAGGACACCCTGCGCGACCTCACCCCGGTGGCCGTCACCGGCACGCTGACCATCCCGGTGGGGCGTCTGCGCAAGCTGGCCATGGGGCCCGATTACCTCGGTGCCTTCACGATCGGCGATCAGCTCCTCTGGGGGGCTGCTGAACCGCTGCGCCGCATGCTGCGCATCATCATCGAACAATAAAGAGTCTCAGGGGTGTGGCGTGCGGCCCACAGTTCGTGCAATGTTTCCGGCTATCGGGGCTGGCGCGAATGTCAGCCATTGCATGAGCTTGTCATCGTATCTGCTTGATGCTATTGTGATTTCTGTCTTTCCTGCGGAAAATTCATAAATATCGATGACTCTGCAGGCCTGCTTGCGCGCTGGCGGCTTGTTTCATTGGGAGACGCCTTGAAACCATCTTCACGTTCCCTAGGGCGTTTCGCTCTGTCCGGGGTGGCTGCGGCCGCCATGTTTCTGGCGGCCGGTCCGGCCGCGGCGTTGGGTCTGGGCCGAGTGACGGTCCAGTCTGCGCTCGGCGAGGCACTGCGGGCGGAAATCGACATCACCAGCCTCACGCCGGAGGAGGCGGCCAACCTGCAGGCTCGCGTCGCGGCGCCCGATGCCTACCGGGCCGCCGGAGTCGAGTACAACGCCGTCCTCACCGGCACACGCGTCACCCTCGAGCGCCGGCCCGACGGTCGGCCCTACCTGCGGGTCTTCAGCGACCGTGCGGTCCAGGAGCCCTTCGTCGACGTGATCCTCGAGCTGTCCTGGACGTCGGGCCGGCTGGTGCGCGAGTACACCTTGCTGCTCGACCCGCCATCGTCCACGCGCCGGGCGGCCACGCCGGCTACCGCACCGATCATCGGTGCGACGCCGCCTGCGCCGCTGAGTCCTCCGGCAGCGACGCCACCGGCTACCGCAGCCCGTCCGGCGGCA
>NZ_JBKBVU010000107.1:0-6760 GCF_046289365.1 Caldimonas sp.
GCCGGGCATGACGGGCCTGCAACTGCTGCATCAGCGCCAGGTTGCCGCCGTGCAGCCAGGCGCCAGGGCCGGGCGCCGACGGTTTGGCGGCCATCGTGCCGATGGAAAAGCTGTTGACCATGCGCATGGCCTTGGGCGGGTCCTGGAGGGAGGTCTCCAGCAGCGCCGGCGAGACCTTCATCGGGTAGGCGGTGGCCACCAGGGCGAGGTGGGTGGCGCGCTCGCCCAGGCGGGCGGCGGCTTGCAGCGCGATCAGCGAGCCCATGCTGTGACCCACGAGGGCCGCGCGTGCCACGCCGGCGGCCTCCAGCAGGGCGATCAGCCAGTCGGCCAGGGCCTCGACACTGTCGAGCGCCGGGCCGGCGCTGCGCCCGTGCCCCGGCAGGTCCACTGCGAGCACGGCATGGCCGTGGTGGGCCAGGTAGCGGGTCTGCAGCGCGAAGACGCTGTGGTCGTGCAAGGCGCCGTGGACGAAGACCACGCAGGGCAGCGCAGGGTCGAAGGGCTTGCCGCCGGTGTAGGCATAGGCCTGGCGGCCATGGACCAAAAGCTTCATGCGGCCCTCCCGGCTTTTTCGGCGGCTTTCAGGGCGCGGCCCAGGTCGTCGATGAGGTCGGCCGGATCTTCCAGGCCGATGGACAGGCGGATGGTGCCCGGCGTGATCCCGGCGCGTGCCAGCGCTGCGTCGTCCATGCGGAAGTGTGTGGTGGAGGCCGGATGGATGACCAGCGAGCGGCAATCGCCCACGTTGGCCAGGTGCGAGAACAGGCGCAGGCTTTCGATGAAGCGGCGGCCCTGCTCGCGGCTGCCGCGCAGGTTGAAGCTGAACACCGCGCCGCAGCCCTTGGGCAGCAGGCGCTGGGCCAGCGCATGGCTGGGATGGCTGGGCAGTTCGGGGTAGCCCACCGACTCCACCATGGGGTGCTCGGCGAGAAACTTCACCACCTGGCGGGTGTTGGCCACGTGGCGCTCCATGCGCATCGACAGGGTCTCGATGCCCTGGAGGATGAGCCAGGCCGAGTGCGGGCTCAGGCAGGCGCCGAAGTCGCGCAGGCCCTCGCGGCGGGCACGCAACAGGAAGGCGCCTACGCTGCTTTCCTCGCTGAAGACCATTTGATGGAAGCCCTCGTAGGGCTGGGTGAGTTCGGGGAAGCGCCCCGAGGCCTCCCAGTCGAAGCGTCCGCTGTCGACCAGCACGCCGCCGATCACGGTGCCGTGGCCGCCGAGGAACTTGGTGGCCGAGTGGTAGACGAGGTCGGCGCCGTGTTCGATGGGCCGCATGAGCACCGGGGTCGTGAAGGTGGAGTCCACCAGCAGTGGCAGGCCGTGTTCATGGGCCAGGGCGCTGACGGCGGGAATGTCCAGCACATCCAGGCCGGGGTTGCCCAGCGTCTCGCCGAAGAAGAGCCGGGTGTTGGGGCGGATGGCGTCGCGCCAGGCGTCCAGGTCGCCGGGGGGCACGAAGCTGGTCTCGATGCCGAAGCGTGCGAGCGTGTAGTGCAGCAGGTTGTGCGAGCCGCCATAGAGCGCCGTGCTGGCGACGATGTGGGAGCCGGCACCCATCAGCGTGGCCACCGCCAGGTGCAGGGCGGCCTGGCCGCTGGCCGTGGCGATCGCACCCACGCCGCCTTCGAGCGCGGCGATGCGCTCTTCCAGCACGGCGGTGGTGGGGTTGGAGATGCGCGAGTACACATGGCCGGCACGCTCCATGTTGAACAGCGCAGCGGCGTGGTCGCTGTCGTCAAAGACGAAGGAGGTGCTGAGGTAGATCGGCACCGCGCGGGCGCCGGTGCTCGGGTCCGGTGCACTGCCGGCATGCAGGGCCAGCGTGTCGAAGCCGGGGTCGGAATATCCTGGCATGGTCTCTCCCAAAAGCCTGAGGGTGCACCCGGGGTTGTCCAGGGGGGCGTGATCTGCGGTGATCCTGGATTGTGGGCTATATTGAAGCCTCGTCCTGTCCGTACTCACCTGGGTGGGACAGACCATCCCCATGCTTCGACCCAGCCATCGCTTCAAGGAGGCCCGCCATGAAAGTCAGTGACATCCTGCGCGTCAAGGGGGGCACGCTGTTCACGGTATCGCCCGACCAGCCCCTGGGCGAGGCGATGAAGACCATGGCCGAGCACGACATCGGTTCTCTGGTGGTGATGGAGCACGGGGAACTGGTGGGCATGCTCACCTTCCGTGAATGCATCCAGGCGGTGGTGGCCAACGGCGGCAGTGTGGGCCGCACGATCGTGCGCACGGTGATGGATCCGGCCCCCCTGACCTGCACGCTGGAGACCGAGATCGACGAGGTCCGGCGGATGATGCTGGGGCGGCACGCCCGCTACATGCCGGTGATGAACCAGCGCACGCTGATGGGCGTGATCTCTTTCTACGACGTGGCCAAGGCGGTGGTGGAGAGTCAAGACTTCGAAAACCGCATGCTCAAGGCCTACATCCGCGATTGGCCGGTGGGCGACGAGCCGGCCCAGGCGTCCTGAGGCCGGCCGGGCCGGTTCTGAGTTTCGCTCAGGCGGCGCTTAAAATCTGCCTTCCCTCCACATTCCGGGGCCGGCCAGGGGCACGGCCCGTTCCGTTTCTACGCTTGGGTTTCATGTCCGGCAGCACTTTCGGCCAGCTCTTTCGCGTCACCAACTTCGGCGAGTCCCACGGCCCGGCCATCGGCTGCGTGATCGACGGCTGCCCGCCCGGGCTGGAACTGTCCGAGGCCGACATCCAGCCCGAACTGGACCGCCGCCGTCCCGGCACGTCGCGCCACGTGACCCAGCGCAACGAACCCGATGCGGTGGAGATCCTCTCGGGCGTGTACGAGGGTCACACGACCGGCACGCCGATCTGCCTGCTCATCCGCAACACCGACCAGCGCAGCAAGGACTACGGCAACCTCCTGCAGACCTTTCGCCCCGGGCATGCCGATTACACCTATTGGCACAAGTACGGCATCCGTGACCCGCGCGGTGGCGGGCGTTCGTCGGCCCGGCTGACGGCGCCGATGGTGGCTGCGGGGGCCGTGGCCAAGAAGTGGCTGCATCAGCAGTACGGCACCACGTTTCGCGGCTGCATGACCCAGCTCGGCGAGATCGAGATCCCGTTCGAGTCGTGGGAGCACGTGCCCCACAACCCGTTCTTCGCCGCCAATGCCAGCGTGATCGAGCGGTTGGAGGCGTACATGGACGCGCTGCGCAAGGCCGGCGATTCGGTGGGCGCCCGCCTGCGCGTGGAGGCCAGCGGTGTGCCGGTGGGCCTGGGCGAGCCGCTGTTCGACAAGCTCGACGCCGACATCGCCCATGCGATGATGGGGATCAACGCCGTCAAGGGTGTGGAGATCGGTGCGGGCCTGGCCTGCGTGGCCCAGAAGGGCACCGAGCATGGCGATGAACTCACGCCCGAGGGCTTTCTCAGCAACAACGCCGGCGGCGTGCTGGGCGGCATCAGCACCGGGCAGGATCTGGTGGTGCACCTCGCGATCAAGCCCACGAGTTCGATTCGCACGCCGCGCCGCTCGATCGACCTGCAAGGCCAGCCGGCCACCGTGGAAACTTTCGGGCGTCATGACCCCTGCGTGGGCATCCGTGCCACGCCCATCGCCGAGGCCATGCTCGCCCTGGTGGTGATGGACCACGCCCTGCGTCACCGAGCCCAGTGCGGCGACGTGGCGGTGCCCACGCCGAAGATCCCGGCCCGCGCGCCGCAGGCTTGAGGGAGCCCGTGGCGGCTCCCGCCGGTGTTCCCGCGCCTGCGCAGGGCCTGTGGAGCTTTGCCGCGCTGGCAGCGGTGTATTTCGGCTTCATCGGCTACTTCAACCCCTACCTGCCGCTGTGGTTGAAGGAGCTGGGCTTCGGCTCGCTGGCGATCGGCGCCCTCACCGCGGTTCAGAGCATCACCCGCGTGATCGCGCCCTACAGCTGGGGCTGGCTGTCTGACCACACCGGCCGGCGCACCGGCCTGATGCGCTGGGCTGCCAGCTTGGGCCTGGCCAGCAGCCTGGGCTTGCTGCTGATGCCTCACGGGGTTGCGCCCAGCGGGGTGGTGATGGGCGGCGTGCTCTTCCTGATGTTCTTCAATACCAGCGCGATGATGCCCATGGCCGAGGCGGCCCTGGCCCAGCGGGTGAGCACGCCGCAGGGCCTGGACGTGACCCGCTATGGCCGCGTGCGTGTGTGGGGTTCGGTGGGCTTCATCGTCACGGTGCTGGTCTTCGGTTTCGTGTTCGAGCGTTTCGGCCTGTCGTGGTTTGCGGCGGGCACGGTGGCGCTGCTCGCGGCCCTGGTGGTCGTGTGCTGGCGGCTGCCGGCCGGCGAGGACGCGGCGTCGGTCGGCCGCCCGGCTCCGGCGCTGGGGCCCGTGCTGGCCAGACCGGCGGTGCGCTGGTTCTTCGTCTCGGTGTTCTTCATGATCCTGGCGCACGTCGCGCTGTACGCCTTCTTCTCGCTGTACCTGGACGCCCTGGGCCACAGCAAGCGCGTGGTGGGGGTGCTGTGGGCCGTGTCGGTGGCGGTGGAGATCGCCTGGTTCCTGCTGCAGGGGCGCTGGCTGGCGCGCTGGCCGCTGTCGTTCTGGATGGTCGTGGTGTGCGCGGTGGCGGCGCTGCGCTTCGGCGCCACCGCAGCCTTCGGAACCAACCTGGTGGTGCTCGTACTGGCGCAGGTCAGCCATGCGCTCACGTTTGCGACCCACCACACGGTGTGCATCGCCTTCATCAACCGGCACTTCGCCGACCGCCTGCGCGGACGCGGCCAGGCGCTGTACTCAGTGCTGGGCTATGGGCTGCCAGGCGTGTTGGGCGGCGTGGCCGGCGGCGCGCTGGGAGGCGCCTGGGGCTGGGCCGCGGTGTTTTGGGCGGCCGCGCTGGCGGCCTTGCTGGCCACACTGGCGGCCTGGCGGGTGGCACGGATCGAGGGTTGAGCCCCGCGCGCGGCGCTGCTGGCAAACCCTGAACTTTCAGCCCACGACATGCCGTCGGTGAGGGCGTGACCGTGTAGTGCACGTAGTTCTTACAAAAAAGTCCGATGTAACGCCGGCGTACCAGGGCTCGACCTCTGGCACTGCAGCGCCGGGCTTCCTATGCTGCGGCCCGTTCCCCAACCGAGGCCGGCGGCGCCGGTCGACACCGCAACCAGCACCGCAGGAGACAACGATGCTGCAGCTTTCCCCATTGCCCCCGCGCTGTCGGCGTGTGGCCCGGCAGGGCCTGGCCGCCTTGGCATTGGCCGCCACGACCCTGGGCCCCTCGACGGCCCAGGCCCAGAGCGCACCGCGCACGGCCTTCGTGCATCTGTTCGAATGGAAGTGGACCGACATCGCGCGCGAGTGCGAGACCTTCCTTGGGCCCAAGGGGTTCGCGGCGGTGCAGGTGTCGCCCCCGAACGAGCACAACTGGGTGACCAGCGGTGACGGTGCGCCCTATCCGTGGTGGATGCGCTACCAGCCGGTGAGCTACAACCTCGACCGCAGCCGCAGCGGCACCCGCGCCGAGTTCCAGGACATGGTCAACCGCTGCAACGCCGTGGGGGTGAGCATCTACGTGGACGCGGTGATCAACCACATGTCCGGCGGCACGGGCGGCACCTCGAGCGCTGGGCGCAGCTGGAGCTATCACCACTATCCCGGGCTCTACGGTCCGAACGATTTCCACCAGCCGGTGTGCTCCATCACCAACTACGGGGATGCGAACAATGTGCAGCGTTGCGAGCTCTCGGGTCTGCAGGACCTGAACACCGGCAGCGCTTACGTGCGCGGCAAGATCGCCGACTACCTGGTCGGTCTGGTCAACATGGGGGTTAGGGGCTTCCGCGTCGATGCGGCCAAGCACATCAGCCCGACCGACCTGGGCGCCATCATCGATGCGGTCAACAGCCGCACCGGCACGAAACGGCCCTTCTGGTTCCTGGAGGTGATTGGCGCGGCCGGCGAGGCCGTGCAGCCGAACCAGTACTTCTCGCTCGGCGGCGGCCAGGTCACCGTGACCGAGTTCAACTACGGCAAGCAGATTTTCGGCAAGTTCGCCGGCGCAGGCCGGCTGGCCGAGCTGCGCAGCTTCGGCGAAACCTGGGGCCTGATGCCCAGCAGCAAGGCGATCGCTTTCATCGACAACCACGACAAACAGCGGGGTCACGGCGGCGGGGGCAACTACCTGACCTATCACTACGGCGCGACCTATGACCTGGCGAACATCTTCATGCTGGCTTGGCCCTATGGCTACCCGGCGCTGATGTCCAGCTATGCCTTCAACCGCAGCACGGCGTACGACACGAGCTTTGGCCCGCCGCACGACAGTGGCGGGGCCACCCGCGGCCCTTGGGACGGTGGCGTGAGCCAGCCGGCCTGCTTCAATCAGAGCATCGGCGGCTGGGTGTGCGAACACCGCTGGCGTGGCATCGCCAACATGGTGGCCTTCCGCAACGCCACACTGTCGAACTGGACGGTGACCGACTGGTGGGACAACGGCAACAACCAGATCGCCTTCGGCCGCGGCGACAAGGGCTTCGTGGTCATCAATCGCGAAGGAGCGGCACTGACGCGCAACTTCAAGACCAGTCTGCCGGCCGGCCAGTACTGCGATGTCGTCTCGGGGGACTTCAACAACGGCCAGTGCACTGGCAACGTGGTGACGGTGGATGCCGGCGGCTATGTGACGCTGACGGCCGCACCGAACGGGGCCGCGGCGATCCATGTGGGGGCCCGCCTGGGGGGAAGCGCCCAGCCCTCACAGACGGCTGCCGTCACGTTCAACGTGACGGCCGACACCGTGTGG
>NZ_JBKBVU010000107.1:6770-11161 GCF_046289365.1 Caldimonas sp.
TGGGCTTGGCCACCACACGGCATTGGGGAGTTGGTCGCCGGCGGCAGCCAAGCCCATGACCTGGATCTCCGGCTCGGGCACCCGCGGCGACTGGCGCACGGTGCTGAACCTGCCCGCCAACACCACCTACCAGTACAAATTCATCAAGAAGGATGGGGCCGGCAATGTGGTGTGGGAAGGCGGCAGCAATCGCATCGTGACCACTCCCTCCGGGGGCGGCTCGGTGAGCACCGGCGGCACCTGGCAATAGCTGTGCAGCCGGGGGTGGCTCCGTCATGGGGCCACCACCCGCAGCATCTCGTAGCAGTTGCCCAGCGTGTGGTAGTCGAGCCGGCCCACTGGGGTCTTCTCCTCGCCCAGGCGGCGGTTGTCGCGGGTGAGCGTGTGGTACCAGGCGCCGTGCTCGTGGTCGATGAAGTAGTCCCAGCAGTAGGACCACAGCCGGTCGTACCAGCGCCAGTAGGTTTCCAGGCCGGTACGGTGCCCCAGCAGGGCTGCGGCGGTGGCCGTCTCGGACTGCACCCAGAAGGCCTTGTGGTCGTCGCACAGGCTGCCGTCGGGGGCCATGCGGTTGAACAGGCCGCGGGCCTCTTCGTCCCAGCCATGAGCGACGGTGAAGTCGAACAGGGCCTGGGCACGAGGCAACAGCCAGGGGGCGGGGCGCAGGCGGTCGAGGATCAGCAGCAGCTTGGCCCACTCGGCCTGGTGGCCGAACTGGTAGCCCCAGGGACGGAAGATCTCGTCGGGCCGGTCGCGGTGGTAGGTCCAGTCGGGCGTCCAGTCGGCGTGGTAGTGCTCCCAGACGTGACCGTCGGTCTGGTCGGCCAGGTCCACCGTGACGCGGCGGGCGATGCGTTCGGCCCGGTCGAGGTAAGAGGTCTCGCCGGTGGCCTCGAAGGCGCCCAGCAGAGCTTCGAAGACGTGCATGTTGGCGTTCTGGCCGCGGTAGGGGCCCCAGCCCCCTTCGACCAGCTCGTCGGCATACAGGCCCTGGGACTCGTCCCAAAAGAGGGTGTTCAGCGTTTGCCAAGTCTGCGCCAGCCATTCGCGCGCCTCGGCCACGCCGGCCTTCAGTGCGTGCGCGTAGGCCAGCATCACAAAGCCCAGGCCATAGGCGTACTGGGCCGCGTCTTCCACCACGTGCTCGCGGGTGCCGTCTGGGCGGTCCTCGACGCGCAGCATCCAGGCGTAGCGGCCGGTGGCCGGGTCGAGGTGAGCCTCGCGCAGGAAGGACAGGCCGTGGCGCACGGCGTCGAGGTAGGTGGGCGCGCGGAAATGCTGATGGGCCTGGGCGTAGTTGTAGATCAGCCGGGTGCTGTTGACGAGGTGCCGGTGTTCGGTGTCATAGGCGGTGCCGTCGTCGAGGAAGAAATGGAAGTAGCCCCCGCGCCGGTCGATGCAGCGGGGGTGGTAGAAGGCCATGGTGTGAAAGATGTGCTCTTTCAGGAAGGCCGGAGAACGGTAACGCGGGAAGACATGCATCTCGCGAGGGTATCAGGCGATGCGCTGCTGTGTCTGCCCGTCGAAGAGGTGGCAGTGTTCGGGGGACCAGGCCAGGTGCACGCGCTCGCCTACGCGCTGAGGCACCTTGCCCGGCACCCTGACGGTCAGGCGGCCCAAAGGCGTGTCCACCAAGGCATAGGTTTCGGGCCCGGTGGGCTCGACCATGCCCAGCTCGCCGGGCAGTCCCTGGCCTGCGAACTGCAGGGCCTCGGGGCGCAAGCCGTAGCTGATGGCGCTGTTCCCGTGAGCCTGGAGGGCCTGGCGCTGGGTGGGCGTCAATGCCAACCCCAGTCCGTGGGCCTGCAGCTCGTCGGTGCCTGTGCGCGAGGCCTCGATGAAGTTCATCGCCGGCGAGCCGATGAACTCGGCGACGAAGCGGTTGGCCGGGCGGCTGTAGATGTCGTCCGGGGTGCCGAACTGCTGGACCTGGCCGTCCTTCATCACCGCGATGCGGTCGCCCAGGGTCATCGCCTCGACCTGGTCGTGCGTGACATAGACCGTGGTCGTGCGGGTGCGCTGGTGCAGCAGCTTGATCTCGGCGCGCATCTCCACGCGCAGCTTGGCGTCCAGGTTCGACAGCGGCTCGTCGAAGAGAAAGAGCTTGGGGTTGCGCGCCAGGGCGCGGCCCATGGCCACACGCTGGCGCTGGCCTCCCGATAGCTGCGCCGGCTTGCGTTCGAGCAGATGCTCGATCTGCAGCATCTTCGCCACGCGTGCAACTGCTGCTGTGCGCTCGGCCTTGGGCACCTTGCGCATCTCCAGCGCAAAGCCGATGTTGTCGGCCACCGTCATGTTGGGGTAGAGCGCGTAGCTCTGGAACACCATCGCGATGTCACGGTCCTTGGGCAGGGCGTGGGTGACGTCACGGTTGCCGATGTGGATGCTGCCGGAGGTGGGGTGATCCAGGCCGGCGATCATCGCCAGCAGCGTGGACTTGCCACAACCTGAGGGGCCGACGAGGATGAGGAATTCGCCCGCCTCGACCTCGAGGTCGATGCCCTTGAGGATTTCGACAGAATGGTAGGCCTTGCGGACCTGGCGGATGGAGAGGGCTCCCATGGGGTTCAACCTTTCACGGCGCCGGCGGTGAGGCCGCGCACGAAGTATTTGCCGGCGACGATGTAGACCGCCAGCGTGGGCAATGCAGCGATCATGGCGGCGGCCATGTCGACGTTGTATTCCTTGACGTTGGCGGTGGTGTTGGCGAGGTTGTTCAGACCCACCGTGACGGGCTTGGCCTCGGCGCCGGTGAACACCACGCCATAGAGGAAGTCGTTCCAGATCTGCGTGAACTGCCAGATCAGCGTGACGACCAGGATGGGCGTGGACAGCGGCAGCACGATGCGCCAGAAGATGCGCCAGAAGCCGGCACCGTCGATCATCGCGGCCTTCACCAGTTCGTCGGGCAGGCCCACGTAGTAGTTGCGGAAGAAGAGGGTGGTGGACGGCAGACCGGCCAGCACATGCACGAGCACCAGACCCCACAGCGAGGTGGACAGGCCCAGCCAGCCCAGCACCTGCGACATCGGCAGCAGCACCACCTGCATGGGCATGAAGACGCCAAAGAGCATCAGCCCGAACACGAGCTCGCTGCCGCGGAAGCGCCACTTGCTCAACACATAGCCGTTGAGCGCTCCCAGCGCGGTGGAGATGAGCACGGCTGGCACCACCATGGCGATGGAGTTCATGAAGAAGGGCCGCAGTCCGCCGCAGTCAGTGCCAGTGCAGGCGCTGGACCAGGCCTTGGACCAGGCGGCCAGGCTGGGGTCGGATGGCAGGTCGAGCAGGCCGCCGGCGCGGATCTGGTCCATGTCCTTCAGCGAGGTGACCACCATCACGTACAGCGGTGCGAGGAAGATCGCGGCGAACAAGGCCAGCGCGCCCAGCAGGAGGAAACGGTGCAGGTGCTTCATGTGGGCTTCCTCGTGCGCAGCTCGCTGTAGAGGTAGGGAACGACGATGGCCGCCACGGTGGCCAGCATGACGGTGGCCGACGCGGCTCCCAGGCCGATCTGGCCGCGGGTGAAGGCCATCGTGTACATGAAGGTGGCGGGCACGTCGCTGGCAAAGCCGGGGCCGCCGGCGGTCAGCGCCATCACCAAGTCGAAGCTCTTGATGGCAATGTGCGAAAGCACCAGCAGCGTGCTGAAAAAGACGGGCCGCAGGCTGGGGATGAGAATGCGCCAGTAGATGCGCGGCAGACTGGCGCCGTCGAGCTGGGCGGCCTTGACGATGCTGTCGTCGATGCCGCGCAGGCCGGCGAGGAACAGCGCCATCACGAAACCGGCCGACTGCCACACGCCAGCGATCACCACGGTGTAGATGGCCCGATCGGGGTTGATGAGCCAGTCGAACTGGAAGCTCTCGAAGCCCCACTGGTGCATCAGGTGCTCCAGACCCAGACCGGGATTCAGGATCCACTTCCAGGCCGTGCCGGTGACGATGAAGCTCAGCGCCATCGGGTAGAGGAAGATGGTGCGCAGGGCCCCCTCGGCGCGCACCTTCTGGTCGAGCAGGATCGCCAGCAGCAGGCCCAAGGCCATCGACAGGCCGATGAAAAGAACGCCGAAAACGGCCAGATTGCGCATGGCCAGCCACCAGCGTTCGCTGGCAAAGAGGGTGGCGTACTGTTCGAGCCCGACAAACTCGTAGTTGGGCAGCAGCCGCGAGGCCGACAGCGAGAGGTAGCCGTTCCAGGCGATGAAGCCGTAGATGAAGACCATCGACAGCACGAAGGACGGCGCGAGCACCAGCCGCGGCAGCCAGGGCTGGCGCGGCCGCAAAGGGGCAGAGGAGGTCATGCGGGGTTGGTCAGGAACATCGTGGGGCTGCCGCAGCCCCAGGGCCGCGGCAGCCGGCGCACCCGGCGCCGGGGCAGGGTTACTGGGC
>NZ_JBKBVU010000108.1:0-11158 GCF_046289365.1 Caldimonas sp.
CGTCCCCTCGGCGGCGGCGATCTGCACGCCCGAACGGTTGTCCACCAGCAGCAAGGTGGTGGAGGCCTCGTTCTTGCTGACGCTGCCGGCCACCAGACCGAGAAGGCCACCGCCGACGCCTCCCAGGCCGCCGCCGCCACCGCCGGTGCGTCCGGAGAAGTGGATCGACGGGCTCATCGTGTAGTCGGCGGCAACCATCTGGCCGCGATGGAAGTTGCTGCCTGCGCGGCTTTCCTCACCCCGGGCGAGGTCGCGTTCGCGCATCATGTTGTTCATCGCCTTGCCGCGCTCGACGATGACGAAGCAATTGGACTGCTGAATCATCAGACGCAGCACCGGGATCGTGGAGCCGAGTTGGTATTCCCGCAGGGTCTGGAACCAAGGCGCGGTGGTGTCCTCGTCGATGGCCAGTGTGCCCAGCGACTCGCTGCAACGCTCCAGTTCGGTGTTGTTGTTTTCTGCCGATGCGCCCCCCGCGGCGCCACTGACCGTGCCCTTGTTCTCCCCGAGTTTGGGCGAGGTGGCCAGGCAGCCGGCCAGGGCCATGCTGGCCAGCAGGGTCATGCAGAGCGAACCCTGCCGGCGCAGGGACGAGCGATCACGGATCAAGGACATGGGCACCCCTATGGTCGATGTGAAACAGCCGGCAATCATGCCGAGGGGGCTGAGTTTAGTGATCGGACGAGACCGCACCGCCCCCCAAAAGAGGGGGGAATCCCCACTTCACACGTGCCGGAGAGAGCGACACACAACGCACGCCGACACCGAGAACCCGCTGCTACATCGAGGCTTCGAGCATCGCGCGGTAGTCCTCGGCGCTGGCCTCGCGCGGATTGGTCTTGTGGCAATGGTCGGCCAGGGCTCCTTGGATCACGTGGTCGAACAGCTCGGGTGTGACCCCCATCGCGGCCAGCCCCCTGGGCAGCCCCAGCCGCGCGTTCATGTCGCGGATGGCTTCGGGAATGTCCCCGGGCGAGCGCAGGCCCATCGCATGGGCCATGCGATCCAGCCGGGCCTCGGCGCGCACCGAATCGGCACCGGCGTTGAAGCGCACCACCGCGGGCAGGAACATCGCGTTGAGCGTGCCGTGGTGCAGCCGCGGGTCGACGCCGCCCAGGCTGTGGCTGAGCGAATGCACACAACCCAGCCCCTTCTGGAAGGCCAGGGCGCCCTGCATCGAGGCGCTCATCATCTGTCGGCGGGCCTCGCGGTCACGGCCATCGCGCGTGGCACGCTCGATGTGAGCCCAGCCACGCGCCAAGCCGTCGAGCGCGATACCGTCGGCCGGCGGGTTGAAGGCCGCCGCCATGAAGGTCTCCATGCAATGGGCGATCGCATCCATGCCCGTGGCCGCCGTGAGCAGGGGCGGCAGGCCCAGGGTGAGTTCCGGGTCGCAGATCGCCACCCGGGGCACCAGGTGCCAGGAATGGAAGCCCAGCTTGCGGCCGTCGTCGACGATCACGATGGCGCCGCGGGCCACCTCGCTGCCGGTGCCGGCGGTGGTGGGCACCGCGATCACCGGGGCGGTCTGCGCGGTGATGCGCGGGCTGCCGCCCTCGATGGTGGCGTAGGTCTTCAACGGTCCGTCGTGTGTGGCCGCAATGGCCACGCCCTTGGCCAGGTCGATGCTGGAGCCGCCTCCCACGGCGATGAGCCCGTCGCAGCCCTGGGCCTGATAGATCGCCTGCGCAGCGCGTACGGCCGCCTCGGTGGGATTGGACGGCGTCTGGTCGAACACCGCCACCGGCACGTCCTGCAAGGCGTCCAGCGCACGCTGCAGTACCCCCGCGGCCTTCACGCCGGCATCGCTGACCACCAGCGGCCGGCGCATGCCGATGCGCTCACATTCGCCGGGCAGCAGGCGCACGGCACCGAAATCGAACTGGATCTGGGTGATGTAGTGGATGAGGGCCATGGCGGTGAGGCAGGGCGGCAGACCGTGGAAAGAATCAGTATGCTTGCGGCATTGTCCCGGAGCCATCCGGATGCACCATGACACCTGTGCGTCACCCGCCTGCGGGTCGCACGGCTCAGACCCCTCCCAACCCGTCCGTGAGCCCTCCTGCAGACGCCTCCTTGCTGACCCCCCGCATGCGCGACGTGATCGACCGCATCCGCCGCGCCAACTTCACGCCCTTTCACCAGCTCGAGGTGTCCGCGGCCCGCCAGGCCTATCTGGCCGCCGCGGAGATCCTTGACCTGCCGCGGGCCCCGCTGGCGCGCGTGGAGGACCGCCACCTCGCCGGCCATGGCGGCGCCGTGCTGCCCGCACGGCTGTACGCGGTCTCGGACCAACGGTTGCCGGCCATGCTCTACCTGCACGGCGGGGGGTTCACCATCGGCGGCATCGAGACCCACGACAGCCTGTGCCGTCAGATCGCCCGGCTCAGCGGCGCAGCGGTAGTGTCGCTGGAATACCGGCTCGCCCCGGAGCACCGTTTCCCGACGGCCGTGAACGACGCCTGGGCCGCCTTGCAGGACCTGCGACGGCAGGCGCCCGCCTGGGGGCTGGACGGCTCGCGCCTGGCGGTAGGCGGCGACAGTGCCGGCGGTACCCTGGCAGCGGTGTGTGCCCTGCTGGCCCGCGATGCCGGCTTCGAGCTGGCCCTGCAGGTGCTCATCACGCCGGGCACCGCCGCTCACCAGGACACCGAGTCGCACCGACGCTTCGCACAGGGCTACCTCCTCGAGCGACCGGCCATCGACTGGTTCTTCAACCACTACATCGACCCCCATCAGCGCACCGACTGGCGCTTCGCCCCCCTGATGGCCGACGATCTCGACGGCGTGGCTCCGGCCTGGGTCGGCCTGGCCGAGGCGGACCCGCTGGTGGACGAGGGCATCGCCTATGCCGACCGGCTGCGCATGGCCGGCGTGCCGGTGGATCTGGAGGTCTACCGGGGGGTGACCCACGACTTCATCAAGATGGGACGGGCCCTGCCGGAAGCCCTCCATGCCCATGCCGCCATTGCCGCGCGACTGCGCGACACCTTCGGGACCGCCCCATGAAACGCAGTGACTTCCGCTTCCTCCATCGCCTGCGGGTGCGCTGGGCCGAGATCGATGCCCAGAACATCGTGTTCAACGGGCATTACCTCATGTACTTCGACACGGCCATGGCCGACTACTGGCGGGCTCTGGCACTGCCGTATCCGGACGCCCTGAAACCCTTCGGCGGCGATCTGTACGTGAAGAAGGCCAGCATCGAGTACCACGCCTCTGCGCGCTATGACGACTTGCTCGAGGTGGGCGCGCGCTGTGCGCGTATCGGCAACTCGTCGATGCAGTTCACGCTGGGCATCTTCCGCCAGGACGAACACCTCATCAGCGGAGAGCTGATCTATGTGTTCGCCGACCCGGACACCCAGAGCGCCAAGTCCGTGCCACCGGCCCTGCGTGAAATCCTGCAGGCCTTCGAAGCCGGACAGCCGATGGTCGAAGTCCGGCTGGGATCCTGGGCGGAACTGGGCGAGCACGCTCATGCGATCCGCCGCGCCGTGTTCATCGAAGAACAGCGCATCCCCCCCGAGATGGAGTGGGACGAGGCCGACGCCACCAGCCTGCATGCCGTGGCCTACAACCGCTTCGGCATGCCGTTGGCCACCGGCCGCCTGCTCGAGCATGTGCCCGGTGTGGCCAAGATCGGCCGCATGGCGGCCTTGCGCACCATGCGTGGCGGCGGGGTGGGGCGGGCCGTGCTCGAGGCCTTGATGCAGGCCGCCCGCGAGCAGGGCTATCGTGAGGCCGTCTTGCACGCGCAGACCTCGGCCGCCTCCTTCTATGCACGCTCGGGCTTCGTGCCGCGAGGGCCGCAGTTTGACGAGGTGGGCATCCCCCACGTGGAGATGGTCAAGACGCTGTGAGGCTGGCGCCTCTCGGACGCCGCCTCAGGGCCCGGTAGACAGGCCCGACGTCAAGGGCTGACCGGCGCGTCCCGAGGCCTGTGCGGCCTCGACCGACCCGCGTGTGCGCACCGAACGGGGCGGCCAGCCTTTGAGCTGCGAGCGGCGCAGCAGCGCCACCCCGGGGCCGCGGGCGCTGCTGAAGCTGCGCTCGATCACGTGGGTCACCAGCCGGCGACCCACCCGCTCGGTGATGATCACCGTCGAGGCACGGGTGCCGTAACGCCCATCGGGGGTGCGGATGAAGGCCGGCGAGAGCCAGCGCTCCCACTCCGGCGACAGGCCGGTGTGGGGCAGGAACTCGTCAGCGATCACCGTGCGGTCACCCAGCGCAGCAAACAGCGCTTCGGCCAGGCCATCGGCCGTGTCGGCCTCGCGCAAGGCAGCGCGCAAGCGCTGCTTGAGACGCTCCACCTTCGGCCATGGCGTGTCGAGCAGGGCGTTGGACAGGCCGTACACCCCCCGCTCCAGCCGCTGTGGGAAACGCGCCCGGTTCGAGCCCCAGAAGCAGTCGCCCTCGGCAAAATCCGCCGCGATGACGTTGAAGCCGTTGTAACCCGACAGCCCCACCTGCATCCAGAAGCGGTCCATCGAGAGATCACCGCGCAACCACAGCGGCACGATCTCGCCGCGGGACGGGGCCTGCGGGTCGATGTCCTTCGGGTTGCGCACATTGGTCACCAGCGCGAACCTTCCGGCAGCCGTCAGCCCCATCCAGGTGCCGCCGGCCTTGAGGTCGCGTCCGGCAAGGATCTCCGGCCCCTGCGGCGACGGCTGCCACCAGCCCAGCCGGGCTGTCGGCCGGTCGAAGTACTCGTCGCGGTTGGCCGCCACCACGAACGGAAAGCGGCGGCTCGCATCGATGGCCAGGCCTACGAGGCACATGGCACAAAGACTTCCACATGCCGGGGCCCGCGGCACCAGGGGGCCAACGCACGGGCCTCGTCCTCGATGTGCGCCTGGACCTCGGCCGTGATGCCGCCGGGTCGGGCGTAGATCTCCATCCAGGTCTGCATGCCGTCCTTCTCTTCGGGGCGCCTCAGCCACTGGGCCTGCAGTCCGGGCCAGGTCTGGCGCAGGCGGGACTGCAGTTGCCGCACGGCCGCAGCGGCCGCCACGGCGTCTGCCGAAGCCACCCGATAGTAGATGAAAAGCCAGCGCTCCTCCGCAGGGGCGCCGCCCCCGCCGGCCGGCTGGGACGTGGAGGAAGTCACGCCATCTCCCGGGGACATGCCCGAGCGTCTGCGAGCCGACGGCGCCTTTCAGCGGCTTGGCGGCAGGCCGGCCGGCTGCGGGCCGGCTCAGACATCGGTCAGCAGCGGATAGGGCACCGGCGACAGCCGCAGCGCCGGCGCATCCATCGTGCCGGCGTGCAGCGTGCCGCCTTCGGTGGCCGACAGCTTCAGCTCGGCCAAACCGGCCCACCCCCCCCGCGGATCGGGCGCGGCCAGCACGACGAGCCCGCTGGGCTGAGCGGGGTCGTCGCTGTGGAAGATCTCCTGACCTGGCGCGAGTGCCGCCGGGCCGTGCACGAGGAAGCCGCGGCGCTTGAGCGTGCCCCGGAACTGGCTGCGGGCCACCACTTCCTGGCCGGGGTAGCACCCCTTCTTGAAGTGGACGCCGCCCACGCTTTCCAGGTTGACCATCTGCGGCACGAGCTGGTCGGCGGTGGCCGCCGTGATGCGCGGGATGCCGCTTTGCACCTCCAGCCATTGCCAGCCGGCCTCGTTGAGCGTGCCGGGGCTGTGCAGGGCGGGTGCAGCGGCCTCGGCCGGGCCCACCCACACAGCGCGTGCCTGGCCGCCCACCTCGGGCAGGCGGATCAGCCGCCCCCCCCAGGATTCAGCCATCGCCCAGGGTTGGGCCAACGGAACCTGCCGTGCCGGTCCCCCGGCCAGGCCCACCACGCGCCGCTGCGGGGAGGTATCGCCGGGCCACACATCGGCACGCAACACAAACACCAACAGCCACCTCAGCACGAAGGGCAGAAGATCGGCGCTGCAGGCCAGCGCGATACAGTCGGCGTCTTCGCGCCAGACGACGAAGGTCGCCAGCAGCCGCCCCTTGGGCGAGCAATAGCCGGCCAGGCGGGCCTCGCCCGGGGGCAGGTGGGTGATGTCCTGGGTGAGCTGGGCGTGCAGGAAGCTGGCGGCGTCTTCGCCAGTGGCATGGATCACACCGAGGTGGGGCAGGGGAGTGGCGCCTTCCAGGCGCGCGGCGGCAAGGGCCAGGGTCTCGTCCGGGGCAGCAGTCATGCGTCTATTATGATCACGGCCCCGAGTCCCTGCCCGCCGCGGGGCGGGCCTGCCGGCCCTGGACCCCGATGAAACTGCTGCGACGCCTGCTGCTCCTGTGTGTGCTCGCCGCGCTGGCCCTGGCTGGTGCGGCGGTCTGGTGGCTGCATCGCCCGCTCAGCCTGGCGACGCCCACCGTCGAACTTTCGGTGGAGCCGGGCATGAGTCCGCGCGCCATCGCCGAGGCCTGGGTGGCCGCGGGCGTGCAGACCTCGCCGAGCCTGCTCTACGAATGGTTCCGCTGGTCCGGGCAGGCGCGCCGCATCCGCGCCGGCAGCTACGAAGTCGCCGCGGGCACCTCCCCGCGCGCGCTGCTGGAAAAGATGGTGCTGGGCGATGAGACGCTGGTCACCGTGCGTCTGATCGAGGGCTGGACCTTCCGTCAGTTCCGCGCCGAGCTGGCCCGCGCCGAAGGCCTGCGCGCTGACACGGCGGCCATGAGCGACGCCCAGGTGATGGCAGCCCTGGGACGCCCCGGCGTGCACCCTGAGGGCCGCTTCTTCCCGGACACCTACGCCTACAGCCGTGGCAGCAGTGATCTGGCCGTGCTGCGCCGGGCCCTGCACGCGATGGAACGCCGTCTGGCCGCCGCCTGGGAGCAGCGCGCGCCCGACCTGCCGCTGCGCACGCCCGAGGAGGCGCTGATCCTGGCCTCCATTGTCGAGAAAGAAACCGGCCTGGAGGCCGATCGCGGCCTGGTGGCCGGGGTCTTCGTCAACCGCCTGCGCATCGGCATGCGGCTGCAGACCGATCCGACCGTCATCTACGGCCTGGGGGCCTCCTTCGACGGCAACCTGCGCCGGCGCGACCTCGAGACGGACACCCCCTACAACACCTACACCCGCAGCGGCCTGCCGCCCACACCGATTGCGATGCCGGGCAAGCGCTCGTTACTGGCGGCGGTGAACCCGCAACCCACACGGGCGCTGTACTTCGTGGCACGCGGTGACGGCACCAGCGTGTTCAGCGAAACCCTGACCGAGCACAACCGTGCCGTCAACCGCTACCAGCGTGGAGGCCCCTGATGCCACCCGTGTCCACGACCGAGTGCCGTTTCATCACCGTCGAAGGGATCGACGGCGCCGGCAAGTCGACCCATGTGACGGCGATGGTCGAACGCCTGCGCGCCCGCGGGCGCGAGGTGGTGCACACGCGCGAGCCGGGCGGCACCGCACTGGCCGAGGCCCTGCGCGAGCTCATCCTGCACCGGCCGATGGATGCGCTGACCGAGGCGCTGCTCATCTTCGCCGCGCGGCGCGACCACCTGCGCCAGGTGATCGAGCCCGCCCTGGCCCGCGGGGCCACCGTGGTCTGCGACCGCTTCACCGATGCGACCTTTGCCTACCAGGGGGCCGGACGCGGCTTCGACACGGCCGTGCTGGCCCAGCTCGAAGCCTGGGTGCAAGAGGGCCGGCACCCCGACCTCACCCTGTGGTTCGACGTGCCGCCGGCGGTGGCGGCGCAGCGCCTGGCGCATGCCCGCGTGCCCGACCGCTTTGAACAGGAGCCGCAGCGCTTCTTCGAGCGGGTGGCCGAAGGCTACCGCGAGCGCGCGCGGGCGCATCCGCAACGCTTCGTCATGATCCATTCCGACGCCCCGCTCGAGGCCGTGCGCGCGCAGGTGGAGGCTGCCCTGGCGGCCCGGGGGTTGTGACCATGCCCCTGCCTTGGTTGGAACCGTTGCTGCCGGTTGTCCTGCGCGGTCAGCGCGGCCACGCTCTGATGCTGCACGGCCCGGCGGCGGCAGGCCAATTCGAACTCGCGCTGGCGGTGGCCCAGGCTTGGCTGTGCGAGGCCCCGCGGGCCGACGCGACGGCCTGCGGCCGGTGTGCGGCCTGCACCTTGGTGCACTCGCGCACGCACCCGGATCTGCGCGTGCTCGTGCCCGAGGCCCTGGCCGAGACGCTGGGCTGGGTGCTTCCTTCCGAGGGTGACGCCGCCTCGAGCAAGGCCAAACCGAGCAAGGACATCCGTGTCGAGGCGCTGCGCGCCGCGATCGAGTTTGCGCAGCAGACGTCCTCGCGGGGCCGGGCCCAGGTGGTGCTGATCCACCCGGCCGAACGCATGAACGCCGTCTCGGCCAATGCCTTGCTCAAAGTCCTGGAAGAACCCCCGGGGCAAGCCCGCTTCATCCTGTGCACCGGGGCACCCGACCGCCTGCTGCCCACGCTGCGCAGCCGCTGTCAGCTCGTGCCGCTGCCGAGTGTGCCGCGCGATCAGGCCCTGGCCTGGCTGGGTGAGCAGGGCGTGGAATCTCCTGAGGTGCTGCTGGATGCGGCCGGGGGGCTGCCGCTGGCCGCGTTCGAACTGCACCGCCAGGGCGTGCGTCCCGAGGCCTGGACGCGCCTGCCCCGCGCACTCGCGGCCGGGGAGGTCGGGGCGGTGGCGGGCTGGTCGGTGCCGATGCTGGTGGACGCGCTGAACCGATGCTGCGAGGATGGCCTGCGACTGGCCGTCGGCGGCACACCGCGCTACTTCGCACCGCAGGCCTGGGCCGGCCTGCAGCCCCGGCTGGCCCCGATGTTGGCCTGGCACGCCGAGCTCAAGCGTGTGGCACGTCACGACGAGCATCCCTGGCACGCCGGCCTGGCCACCGAATCCCTTGTGAGCAGCGCAAGCCGCGCCTTACACTGCGCCGAATGAGCGAACCGAACAGCCGCCCACCCAACATCCTGACCCCGTCCGCCGTCGGGGGCTCGCCGGCGCGTCCGAGCGTGATCCAGTTGGTGTTTCGCGAGAAGGGCGCCCTGTATGCCGCCTACATCTCGGCGTTCGCCGACGGCGGTCTGTTCGTCCCCACGACTCGCGAGTACCGGCTGGGCGAGGACATCTACCTGCTGCTGTCGCTGCCCGACGACCCCCAGCGCTACCCCGTGGCGGGCAAGGTGGCCTGGATCACCCCGGCCAACGCCTCGGGCGGCCGCACCCAGGGGGTGGGCGTGCGCTTTCCCAGCGACGAGAAATCACGTCTGCTCAAGCTCAAGATCGAAGAGCTGCTGGGCACGGCGATCCAGTCGGCCAAACCGACCCAGACCCTCTGAGTGGGCGCGGGGCCCGGCCCGGTGTGTCCCCGCAGGGCCTGCGGGCAGCCGCGCCCGCAGGTGCGGGCTGCGGCCGCCTGCGGCACACTGCACTCTGCACAGTCCGTGCCGAAGCCCTCCATGCCATGTTCGTCGATTCCCATTGCCATCTGAGTTTTCCTGAACTGCGTGAACACCTGCCGGCGATCCGTGCCGCCATGGCCGAAGCCCGCGTGGACCGGGCCCTGTGCATCTGCACGACACTGGAGGAGTTCGACGAGGTCCATGCGCTCGCGCGCGAGCACGACAACTTCTGGGCCACCGCCGGCGTGCACCCCGACAACGAAGGGGTGCGTGAGCCCACGGTGGACGACCTGATCGCCCTGGCCGCGCGGCCCAAGGTCGTCGCCCTGGGGGAGACGGGCCTCGACTACTACCGCCTGGGCACGCGCACAGTGGCCGACATGGCTTGGCAGCGCGAGCGTTTCCGCGTGCACATCCGCGCCGCACGGGCCACCGGCAAGCCGCTGGTGATCCACACCCGCTCCGCCGCCGAGGACACGCTGCGCCTGATCGACGAGGAGGGGGCGGCTGAGGTCGGCGGGGTCTTCCATTGCTTCACCGAAACCCGTGACGTGGCACGGGCCGTCCTGGAGCGAGGCTTCTACCTCTCGTTTTCGGGGATCCTGACCTTCAAGAACGCGGCCGAGCTGCGCGAGGTGGCCGCCGAGGTGCCGCTGGAGCGCTGCCTGATCGAGACAGACAGCCCCTACCTGGCCCCGGTGCCGCACCGCGGCAAGCAGAACAACCCCTCGTACGTGCCCTACGTGGCTGCCGAACTGGCCCGGCTCAAAGGCCTGAGCGTCGAGACGGTGGCGCAGGCGACCCGTCGCAACTTTGAGCGCCTGTTCGGCATCCCCGCGGCGGACTGATGCCTCGCAACCCCGGCAGTCAGATGCTCATGAATCACTTGAGAAGATTCATTTATCTCATTGTCATAACTTTATTTTCTTCCGCGAATGCCGACTCCTATGACGATTTTTTCCGCGCCATCCGTGCCGACGACCCCCGCAGCTTGAGCGCCTTGTTTGCCCGCGGCTTCGACCCCAACACGATCGACCCGCAAGGCCGAACCCCGCTGAGCCTGGCCTTCCACTACGAAGCCTATGCCGCGGCGCTGGCGCTGGTGAGCCACCCGGACTTCCGCTTCGACGAGCCCAACGCCGCGGGCGAGACTCCTCTGATGCTGGCGGCGCTGCGCGGGCAGTGGGAACTGGCCCGGGCGCTGCTGGTGCGCGGCGCCCGGCTGGAGCGGCCCGGCTGGACACCGCTGCACTACGCGGCGGCCGGGGCCGACCCCCGCCTGGTGCAGTTGCTGATCGGCCACGGCGCCCCCTTGGATGCGCGCGCGCCCAATGGCAACACCCCCCTGATGATGGCCGCGCGCCACGGCAGCGAGGCTGGCGCCTGGGCCCTGCTGCAGGCCGGGGCCGACCCGCGGCTGCGCAATCAGGATGGCCTGACGGCGGCGGATTTCGCGCGCTCGGTCGACCGCGTGAACCTGGCGCGGGACCTCGAGCGCCGCTCGTCCATGCGCTCTGGCGGGCCCGACAGCGTGTCGGAATCGCGCTGACAGCCGCTTTGGCAAGGCGTCCACTGTCGATGAGGCCATGGCCGGCCTACAGTGACGTCATGGTCAACGCCCGAGGAGCCGTCCCATGACCCGCCTGCACACCACCGCCAACCCCTTTGCCCTGATGATGGATCCGCAGTCCGTGCTCGACGCGATGGAACGGTCCGAGCGCCTCAAGCGCCTGCAAAGCCGGGTGTGTCGCCCGCTGGACAAGCCCCTGCTGGGCCCGGTGCGCGGGGAACTGGCTGCCTACGACGACGGGATCGACGCCGAGCCCCTCTCCGACGAGACCTGAACGGCCGTCGCCCC
>NZ_JBKBVU010000109.1:0-11150 GCF_046289365.1 Caldimonas sp.
GGGTGATCTTCGACCACTGCATGCCCTTCGATGTCACCCGCTGCTATGACGAGGTCACGCAATACGCCGACCCGCGCATCTGGACGGCCGAGCGCGATCGTCAGATGTGGGAGGCGCTGGAGTCATGAACCTTCGTGACCTGGCCCGCGCGCATGGCGAGGGCATTGACTACCAGACAGTGAGCTTCGACTACGAACGCTCCCCCGACCAGGACGCCGCCGCTGCAGTGCGCCACCCGGTGGTGGTGGTGGGCGCCGGCCCGGTGGGCATGAGCCTGGCCATCGACCTGGCGCAGCAGGGCGTGCGTGTGGTGCTGTTGGACAACGATCACAAGCTGTCCGTGGGCTCGCGCGCGATCTGTTTTGCCAAGCGCACGCTGGAGATCTTCGACCGCCTGGGCTGCGGCGACCGCATGGTGGCCAAAGGGGTGTCGTGGAACGTGGGCAAGGTCTTCTTCCGCAACGAGCAGATCTACGGCTTCAACCTGCTGCCCGAATCCGGCCACGAGCGCCCGGCCTTCATCAACCTGCAGCAGTACTACGCCGAGGGCTACCTGGCCGAGCGCATCGCCGAGCTGCCGCTGATCGATCTACGCTGGCGGCATGCCGTGACCGCCGTGCAGCCCCGGGGCGACCATGTGGTGGTGACGGTGGACACGCCCGAGGGCCCCTACACGCTGGAGGCCGGCTACCTCATCGCCTGCGACGGCTCGCGCTCGCCGGTGCGCCAGATGATCGGCCAGGAAAGCCATGGGCGGGTGTTCCGTGACCGCTTCCTGATCGCCGACGTGAGGATGCATGCAGACTTTCCCACCGAGCGCTGGTTCTGGTTCGACCCACCCTTCCATCCGAACCAGAGCGTGCTGCTGCACCGCCAGCCCGACGACGTGTGGCGCATCGACTTCCAGCTCGGTTGGGACGCCGACCCCGAGGCAGCGAAGAAGCCCGAGAACGTGATCCCGCTGGTGAAGGCGCTGCTGGGCGAGGACGTGCCCTTCGAACTGGAGTGGGTGAGCGTGTACACCTTCTCCTGCCTGCGCATGCCCGCCTTCCGCCACGGCCGGGTGATCTTCGCGGGCGACTCGGCGCACCTCGTCTCACCCTTTGGCGCACGCGGCGCGAACTCCGGCGTGCAGGATGCCGAGAACCTGGCCTGGAAACTGGCCACGGTGCTGCGCGGCCAGGCCGCCGAGGCGCTGCTCGACAGCTATGGCGCCGAGCGCGAGTACGCGGCCGACGAGAACATCCGCAACTCCACACGCGCCACCGACTTCATCACGCCCAAGAGCGAGGTGAGCCGGCTCTTTCGCAACGCGGTGCTCGACCTGGCGAAAGACCACGCTTTCGCGCGCGGCCTGGTCAACAGCGGGCGGCTGTCGGTGCCGGCCACGCTGCGCGACTCGCCGCTGAACACCCCCGACACCGAGGCCTTCGAAGGCCGCATGGTGCCCGGCGCCCCGGCCACGGACGCCCCGGTGACGGTGAACGGCCGCCCCGGCTGGCTGCTGCGTCACCTGCAGGGCTCGCGCTTTGCCGCCCTCGTGTTCGACGGGCCCGATGCACCGCAGCGCATGGCTGCCATGCGTGCCGCCGCCGAAGGACTGACCGAGCTCGAGGTGCTGCTCGTGACGGACAGGCCGCGCACCCTGGACGGTGTGCGCTGCCTCGTCGACACCGAAGGCCTGGTGGCTCGTCGCTACGACGCCCGCGCCGGCACCGTCTACCTGCTGCGCCCCGACCAGCATGTGTGCGCGCGCTGGCGCGAGCCCTCCACCGCATCGGTGCGCGCCGCGTTGCGCCGCGCGCTGGCCCTGCATTGAGAGGCCCCAGCTCATGTCTCTCATCACCACCCCCCATCTCGACGCGCCCGACGACTTCTACGAAGCGCTGATCGACGCCCACCGTGAGCTCTCCACGGCGCAAAGCCATGAACTGAACGCCAAGCTCGTGCTGCTGCTGGCCAACCACATCGGCGACACCGCCGTGCTGCGCCAGGCCCTGCAGGCGGCGCGCGACAGCGTGCTTTCCTCTTCCCACCACGCAGGATGATGTCCATGAACGACGCCCCCCTGACCTACCTCAGCGGCTTCGGCAACGAATTCGCCACCGAGGCCCTCCCCGGTGCGCTGCCCATCGGGCGCAACAGCCCGCAGCGCGCACCCTTCGACCTGTATGCCGAGCTGCTGTCGGGCACCGCCTTCACCGCACCGCGCGCGGTCAACCGGCGCACCTGGATGTACCGCCGCCAGCCCTCGGTGGTGAGCGGCGCCTACCGGCCTTACGAACAGCCCTACTGGACCACCGGCGCCGCCGGCGGCGTGGCCGTGCCTCCCGAGCCGCTGCGCTGGAACCCCTTCCCCCTGCCCGAGGCCGCGCACGACTTCGTCGACGGCCTGCGCACCATCGTGGCCAACGGTGACGCCGACGCGCAGTGTGGTGTGGCCGCGCATGTGTACCTGGCCAGCCGCTCGATGGGCCGCCGTGCGCTGGTCAATGCCGACGGCGAGATGCTCTTCGTGCCCCAACAGGGCCGGCTGCGTCTCGTCACCGAACTGGGCGTGCTCGAAGCGAAGCCGGGCGAAATCGCGCTGGTGCCGCGCGGCATGGCCTTCAAAGTGGAGCTGCCCGACGGGCCCTCGCGCGGCTATGTGTGCGAGAACTACGGCGCCTTCTTCCGCCTGCCCGAACTCGGCCCCATCGGCTCGAACGGCCTGGCCAATGCGCGCGACTTCCTCACGCCCGTGGCAGCCTGGGAAGACGGCGCAGGCGAGTACGAGATCGTCAAGAAGTACGGCGGGCGCCTGTGGCGCAGCACGCAAGGACACACGCCCTTCAACGTGGTGGCCTGGCACGGCAACCTCGTGCCTTTCAAGTACGACACCGCGCACTTCATGACGATCGGCTCGATCAGCTACGACCACCCCGATCCGTCGATCTTCACGGTGCTGACCTCGCCATCGGACACCCCGGGCACGGCCAACTGCGACTTCGTGATCTTCCCGCCTCGCTGGATGGTGGCAGAGGATACCTTCCGCCCGCCCTGGTACCACCGCAACCTGATGAGCGAGTTCATGGGCTTGGTCTACGGCCAGTACGACGCCAAGCCCGAAGGCTTCAAACCCGGCGGGGCCTCGCTGCACAACTGCATGGTGCCCCACGGCCCGGACACCGAAGCCTTCGAGAAGGCCAGCACCGCACCTCTGGCCCCGCACAAGCTCGACAACACCCTGGCCTTCATGTTCGAAAGCCGCTACCGTTTCGTGCCCACCGAGTACGCCATGAACAGCGGCACGCTCGACACTGCCTACGCCCAGTGCTGGCAGGGCCTGAAAGACCAGTTCCAAGGAGCCAAGGCATGAGCGCGCGCCTGGATGAGACCCACGATCCCTCGCTGCAATCCTGGGTCGAGACGGCCAACGATCCGGCCACCGATTTCCCGATCCAGAACCTGCCGATCGGCCGGTTCCGGCGCGCCGGCAGCCACGAGGCCTTCCGCCCTGGCGTGGCCATCGGCGACCAGATCGTCGATCTCGCCGCCGCCGCCCAAGCCGGGGCGTTGCCGGCCGACGTGGCCGCGGCCCTGGCGGCCTGCACAGACGGCGAACTCAACGCCTTCATGGCCCAGGGCCGCGGCGTGCGTATGGCGCTGCGCCGCGCGCTTTCGCAGGGCTTGCGCCGCGGCAGCGCTGAGCAAGGCATGCTGTCGCGCTGCCTGGTGCCGCAAGCCCAGGCCGAATACGCCCTGCCCTGCCGCATCGACGGCTACACAGACTTCTACACCGGCATCCACCACGCCACTGCGGTGGGCAAGCTCTTCCGGCCCGACAACCCGCTGCTGCCCAACTACAAGTGGGTGCCCATCGCCTATCACGGCCGCACCTCGTCGATCGGCGTGAGCGGACAGACGCTGCGCCGGCCGCTGGGCCAGCTCAAGGCGCCCACGGCCGAGGCGCCCCGGCTGGCCGCCTGCGAGCGGCTGGACTATGAGCTGGAGCTGGGCTTGTTCGTCGGCCCCGGCAATGCGCGCGGCGAGCCCATCCCCATCGAGCAGGCCGAGGACCATGCCTTCGGCCTGGTGCTGCTCAACGACTGGTCGGCCCGCGACATCCAGGCTTGGGAATACCAGCCTCTGGGCCCGTTCCTGTCGAAAAACTTCGCCACCACGATCTCGCCGTGGATCGTCACGATGGAAGCGCTCGAACCCTTCCGCAGCGCCTGGAGCCGCCCCGAGGGCGACCCGCAGCCGCTGCCCTACCTGGATTCGGACGACACCCGCTTGCGCGGTGCCATCGACATCACGCTGGAAGTGTGGCTGCAGACGGCGCGGATGCGGGAAAACGGCCAGGAACCCCAGCGTCTCATGCAGTCCAATTTCCGGGATGCGTACTGGACGGTGGGCCAGATGATCGCCCACCACAGCATCAACGGCTGCAACCTGCAAAGCGGTGACCTGCTGGGGTCGGGCACCCAGTCCGGCCCCAGGGCCGATCAAGGCGGTTCGCTTCTCGAACTTACGTGCGGTGGGAAGAATCCGGTGCGATTAGTGAACGGTGAGACTCGCACTTTTCTGGAGGATGGGGATACTGTCGTCCTGCGGGCGCGTTGCGAGCGCGATGGCTTGCGCGCCATCGGGTTCTCCGATTGCGCAGGCACGGTGCTGCCGGCCCCGGTGCTGCCCCGGCGCTGACCCCCTCTGTTTGCGCGACCCTGACATTCCACAACCAGGAGACTGATCCATGAAACTGCTGCTGAAGACCTGCGCGGTGGCCCTGGCGGCCGCCTTCGGCTGGGCCGCCCAGGCCCAGGAGGTGACCTTGCGGGTCCATCACTTCTGGCCGGCCCAGGCCATGCCGCCCACCAAGGTGCTGCAGCCCTGGTGCGACAAGATCGCCGCCGACTCCAACAACCGCTTGAAGTGCCAGGTCTTCCCGGCCATGCAGTTGGGCGGCACGCCCGCGCAACTGATCGACCAAGTCCGCGACGGTGTGGTCGACATCGCCTTCACGCTGCCGGGCTACACCGCCGGCCGCTTCCCCATCATGGAAGCCTTCGAGCTGCCCTTCATGATCCGCTCGGCCGAGGCCGGCTCCAAGGCGGCCTGGGAGTTCTACGAGAAGTACGCGCAGAAGGAGTTCGCCAGCGTCAAGCCGCTGATGTTCGCCGTGCACGAGCAGGGCTATGTGCACACCCGCGACAAGCAGATCAAGACCCTGGCCGACTTCAAGGGCCTGAAAATGCGCGCCCCCACCCGCCAGACCAACCGCCTGCTGGCCAGCCTGGGCGCCTCGCCCGTGGGCATGCCGCTGCCGGCCGTGGCCGAGGCGGTGAACAAGGGCGTGATCGACGGCTTCGTGCTGCCCTGGGAGGTGATCCCCTCGGTGCGCCTGCACGAGATGGTGAAGTTCCACACCGAGACGCCGGACAACCGCCCGGCGCTGTACACCTCGGTGTTCGTGCTGGCGATGAACCCGGCCAAGTACAACAGCCTGCCGGCGGACCTGAAGGCCGTCATCGACCGCCACAGCGGCGCGGTGCTGTCGGCGGCAGCGGGCAAGACCTGGGACGCCGCCCGCGCGCCCGGCCGCAAACCCGCCGAGGAACGCGGCAACACCTTCTACACGCTGCCGGCCGAGGAGGTGGACAACTGGATCAAGGCCTCCGCACCGCTGCACGACGACTGGGTCGCCGCGATGGACAAGGCCGGACTGCCGGGCAAGCAGATGCTCGAAGACGCCCGCGCGATGATCGCCAAGCATCAGAAGTAGTCCTCTTTCCAAAGCGCCGCCACTGCTGGACCATCGTCCGGCCAACAGCGCACCGGGGCGGACGCGCCAAGCGGCGCGCCCGCCCTTTTTTGGAGCCCCCCGCATGTATCACCTGCTACGCTGGACCGCGATGGTCTTTGCCCTGATCGGCGGCCTGGCTGCAGCCCTGGTGGGCTGCATGACGGTCGCCAGCATCATCAGCCGCACGCTGTGGTCCACCCCCATCCAGGGCGACGTGGAACTCACCCAGTTCGGCATCGCCCTGGCCATCTCGCTGTGCCTGCCCTGGTGCCAACTGCACGGCGGCAACATCATCGTCGACTTCTTCACGCTCAAGGCCCCGGAACGCGGCCGCCAGATCCTGGACGGCATCGGCGCGGTCCTGCTGGCCGCCATGGTGATCCTGCTGGCCTGGCGCACCGGCGAGGGCGCCGTCGCGGTGAAGGAAGCGGGCGAGACCTCGATGATCATGGGATTGCCGATGTGGATCGTCTACGCCGTGCTGGCGCCCGGCTTTGCGCTGACCGCGCTGATCGCGCTGTACCAGGCCGTCATGCATGTCCTCGGTCGTGAATCGGAGGCCACGGCATGAGCCCCACGATGATCGGCCTCGTGATGTTCGCGGCGATGCTGGGCCTCATGGCCCTGCGCATCCCGATCGCCGCAGCGATGTTCATTCCCGGAGCCGTGGGCTACTGGGCCATGACCAACGAGCTGGCCTTGCTGAACCTGCTCAAGGGCTCGGCGGTGGCACGCCTGACGGTCTACGACCTCTCGGTGATCCCGCTGTTCCTGCTGATGGGCCAGTTCGCCACCCAGGGCGGCCTGTCGCGAGCGCTGTTCAAGGCCGCCGCGGCCTTCATCGGCCACATCCGCGGCGGCCTGGGCATGGCCGCCATCATGGCCGCGGCCGGCTTCGGCGCGGTGTGCGGCTCTTCGGTGGCCACCACGGCCACGATCGGCCAGGTGGCCTACCCGGAGATGAAGTCGCATGGCTACTCGGGCCGGCTGTCCACCGGCGTGCTGGCCACCGGGGGCTCGCTGGGCATCCTGATCCCGCCCTCGGTGCCGCTGGTGGTGTATGCCATCCTCACCGAGCAGAACATCGCCAAGCTCTTCGCGGCGGCCTTTGTGCCAGGCCTGATCGCGGTGGTGGGCTATCTGGTGGTGATCGCCCTGTATTGCCGCGTGCGCCCCGACCTGGCCACGGCCTCCGAGCCCACGCCCTGGGCCCAGCGCTGGAAGGCCCTGGTGGCCGTGTGGCCCATCGCGACGATCTTCATCGTCGTCTTCGGCGGCATCTACGCCGGCATCTTCACGCCCACCGAGGGTGCAGCCGTGGGCGCCATCGGCACCTTCATCGCCGGCCTGGCCTCGCGCGAGCTCGGGCTCGAAGGCATCAAGCGCTCCTTCCTGGGCACGGCCGAGACCTCGGCAATGGTCTTCATGATCTTCCTCGGCGCCGACATGATGAACTCGGCCCTGGCCCTCACGCAACTGCCGGCCAACCTGGCCGACTGGGTCTCGCACCTGGATGTGCCGCCGCTGGCCATCGTGGCCACGCTGTTGGCCTTCTACGTGGTGCTGTGCTGCGTGATGGACGAGCTGTCGATGCTGCTGCTGACTATCCCCGTGGTCTTCCCGGCCATCATGGGGCTGGAGCTCTTCGGCCTGGACCCGCAGGAAAAGGCCATCTGGTTCGGCATCCTGGTGCTGATGATCGTGCAGATCGGCCTGATCACGCCGCCCGTGGGCCTGAACGTCTACGTGGTCAACAGCGTGTGCAAGGACGTGCCGATGAGTGAGACCTACCGCGGCGTGCTGCCCTTCCTGGCCAGCGACTTCGTCCGCGTGGCCCTGCTGCTGTTCTTCCCGGCCATCACGCTGGGCGCGGTGCGCTGGCTGTTCGGCTGATCAGGCCGGGCGCGCCTCGCGCGCGCCCAGCAGCTCATCGACCAGGCTGAGCACCTCGCGCACGTCCACCGGCTTGGTGAGGTAGCGCTGCGCCCCGGCGCGCAGCACCCCTTCGATCTGGTCCTGCAGGGCATCGGCCGAGACCACCACCACCGGCACCTGGGCCGTGCGCGGGTCGCTGCGCAGGTGTTGCAGCACCTCCAGGCCGTGCATGTCGGGCAGGTGCAGATCGAGCAACACCAGATCAGGCGCGTGCGAACGGATCGCGGCCAGCCCCTCGGCGCCAGTGGCAAAGACGCTCAGCTGGATCTGCGGCCGTTGGGACAGAACGCCGCGCATGACCTCGGCATTGATTTCGTTGTCCTCGATGTAATGGACGCGGCGCTGCCCGTAGGAAGGCGCGGTGGGTCCCAGCTCGCCAAAACCGGACACACCGGCCGGGGCGGCCGCCGCGCTGGGCAGCTCCAACGTGAACGTGGAGCCCTGGCCTTCGACCGATTGCGCCCGCAACTGCCCGCCCATGCCTTCGGCCAGCCGACGACTGATCACCAGGCCGATGCCAGTGCCCGGCGCGCCCGAGCGCTCGCGGCCCAAGCGGTTGAACGGCTCGAACAAATGGGCCAGTTGCTCCTCGCTCAGGCCCATGCCGGTATCGCAAATGTGGATGTCCACCACCGCACCTGCGGGATGCGCGGGACGGGGCCGTTCGGCCACTTCGATCCACACCCGGCCGCCCTCGCGGTTGTATTTCACCGCATTGCTGAGCAGGTTGGTGAGAATCTGCTTGACCCGCGTGGCATCGCCCATCACGGCCAAGCCCCGGACCGCCTCTTCATCGAACTCCACGCGCACGCCGCGCTGCAAGGCCTCGGCTTGCACCAACGCGACCGATTCCTTCAAGAGCTTGCGCAGCGGCAAGGCTTCGGTGTGCAACTTGACCGTGCCCAGGTCGATACGCGAAAGATCGAGCACATCGTTGATCATCTCCAGCAAATGCCAACCCGCCTTCTGGATCTGCGCCAGCCACTCGCGCTGCGGGCCAGACCAAGCCGGTGCGGCGTCCATGCCCAATAATTGAGCAAAGCCCAGCATGGCATTGAGCGGGGTACGCAGTTCATGGCTCATGCGCGAGAGGAAGTCGCTCTTGGCACGGTTGGCCGCCTCGGCCAGCTCGCGCGCCCGCTCGGCCTCTTCCAGGCGCAGCCGCTCGCTGATGTCTTCGACCACGCCAACGGTGCGATAGGGGCGGCCTTGCGCATCGAACAATGGCCGCACCTGCACGCGCACCCAGCGCACCTGGCCATCGCGTGTGATATAGCGCTTGGTGCGGCGGTAAAACGGCAACTCGCCGCTGGCCATGCGCAGCAGCAACTGCGTGTCGGTCCCGCGGTCCTGGGGGTCGGTCAAATCCGCGGTGGACATCATGCTCAGCTCCTCGGCGCTGTAGCCGGTGATCTGGCAAAAGCCCGGGTTGGCCTGGATGATGCGGCCTTGCAGGTCGGTGTAGACGATGCCCGCCGGCACCGTGTTGAAAATGTTGCGCAGGCGCTGTTCGCTCTCGCGCAGGGCCACCTCGGCGGAGCTGCGCTCGGCGATCTCGCGTTGCAGTTGGGCGGTGCGCTCACGCACCGCGGCCTCGAAGCGACGGGTGCGGCCCGTGAGGGTGAGCAACAACACGCTGAGCATCGTGGCCGCCAGCAGCATGGCCATGGCAAACGCCCAGAGGTTCCAGGGTGCCGCCCCCGGCAGGTGGCTTTCGTCGACTCGCACACGCAGCATCCACTCGCGCCCGGCCAGCCCGAAAGGAACATCGACGAGGCGCGCCTCGACCGCGTCGTCTGCCGCCGACTCGCACCCCGGCACACCGGCCAGGCGCTGCTGCGCAAAGGCCGCTCCTGAGGGCGGGAGCGGCCCCCGATCCACCATGCACAAGCTCAGATGCTCGGCCAAAGCGCCAGCGATGGCGCGCAAGGTATCGTCCATGCGCAAGGTGAGGAAAACCAGGCCCCGCGTGGCGCGCAACCGCTCCTCGGCCGAACGCGGTTGGCCCTCATAGATCGGCCGGTACAGCACCACACCGACTTGATCGTGCGTCTCCTGGGTGAGACGGAAGCCCGCGGAAGCCACGGTTCGGTCCTCGCGGCGTGCGCGTTCGATGGCCGCTGCGGCCGCCGGGATGGTCAGCACATTGACCCCGAGCGCAGTGGCATTGCCCGCCATGGGCTCGATATAGTGCATCACCATCGCCTCGTCGGCCGGCGGCGGCAGGCCGTCGCGGCGATTGAACACCTGAAAGCCGCTCAAGCCCTCGGCCTGGACTTGCGCCTCGAAGGCCGGCAGGTCTTGCATCCGCACGCGGCGATGCCAGCCCAAGGCCTGCACGCCCTCCAGACGGCTCAGCCACGGTTGGGCCGCCTGCCGGAATTCGCCTCGCGCCACATCTTCGGAAGCGACGAACAAGCCGTGCATCGCGTCCAGAACGTCGAGGTAGCGTTGAAACTCACGTTGCACCCGGTCGGCCGCCATGACGGCGTCGCGCATTGCGGCGTCGTCGCGGCGCTGGCGCTCGCGCTCGCCCACCTCATGGATGGCCAGCGCCATCACGAGCGTGACGGCCGCCAGCGGCAAGGCCACCGTCAAACGCCGAGGCCGCCAAGCCTCTTGCGGCTGCGCAATGAAGCTCAGCACCACCGGCGCGGCCACCAGCACCCCCAGGGTGTCGCCGCACCACCAGGTCCACCAGCTCAGGGCGAGGTCCGCGCTGGGCACCGTCTGGGCCCATCCCAGGGCCAGGGTCCCGGCACTGGCACTGACCACACAGGCCACCGGCCCAGCCAGCAGCATGAAGCGCAGGATGTCACCGGGCGCCTCCAGCGCCGGCGCTTGGCCGAGCCGGCGGCGCACCAAGCTGGCCCCAAGCCAGGCCTGCAAGCCGGCGCCCAAGCCCACGATCGCAGGCACGACCCAGCCTTGGGCCAGAGACTGCGTGACCGTGCCGTGCATCACGTGGGTGAGCACGGCGCTGGTCAGCACCACGGTGAGCCAGGCACGATGACCCCACACCAAGGTGCAGGCCAGCGCCCAGCCCGCTGCGGGAAACCAGGGCGAGGCAAATCCCTGCGGCAAGGCCAGCGACAAGGCGGCCGCACTGAGCGCGGCATAGCCGGCAGCCGTGACGACCAGCGGGAGCAGCACCGTGCGGACGAAGCCAGAATGCATCGGGGTGTCGGGAGCAATGGCAGGCCCGCCCCGGGATCGACCGCCACTCCACCAGGGACAGGGACAGGTGCGCAGCGTACCACCCCGCACCGCGGCCGTGCAAAGCCAAGCCGCGGTCTTGCCCTGGCGGGAGCCTCGCGCTACCGTGTGGGCCGAAAGGATGCCCGGATGCCCCGACTGCCGCTTTTCTTCCTGCTGGGCCTGGCCGCCGTGCTGGCGGCCTGTGCCTCGTCGCCCGACCCGGCCGCGCCGG
>NZ_JBKBVU010000110.1:0-11129 GCF_046289365.1 Caldimonas sp.
ATGCGCCCAGGCCGGCCCATGGCCTTCGGCCGCATCGAGAGCCGCGGCCGCCAGGCAATCCTGTTCGGGCTGCCCGGCAACCCCGTGGCGGTGATGATCACCTTCTACGCCTTTGTGCGCGAGGCCCTGCTGGCCATGGGCGGGGCCACGCCGCAACCGCTGCCCCTGCTGCGTGCACATGCGCAGCAGCCCCTTCGCAAGAAGCCCGGGCGCACCGAATACCAGCGTGGCATCGTGCGCCAGGTGGACGGACGCTGGCAGGTGCGCATCACCGGCTCGCAAGGTTCAGGCATCCTGCGTTCGATGTCGGAAGCCAACGGACTGGTGGTGCTGCACCATGATCAGGGCGATGTCGCCGAGGGCGAGCTCGTGGACGTGCTGCCCTTCGAGGGCCTGATCTGAGCATCCGCGGGGCCGGGCGCTTCAGGCGCCCACCGCTTCCTCCACCGAGCGCGTGATCGGCCCGGGCGTGCTGCGGCGCGCCAACAGGGTGTACATCGTGGGCACCACGAAGAGGGTCAACAAGGTGCCCACCGTCATGCCCCCCACAATCACCCAGCCGATCTGCTGGCGGCTCTCGGCGCCCGCGCCTGTGGCGATCGCCAGGGGGACCGCGCCCAGCACCATGGCGCCGGTGGTCATCAGGATGGGCCGCAGGCGCAAGGCCGCGGCACGGCGCGTGGCCTCCATGAGGCCCAGGCCCTGCTGGCGCTGCTGGTTGGCGAATTCGACGATCAGGATGCCGTGTTTGGTGATCAAGCCCACCAGCGTGATCAGGCCGATCTGCGAGTACACGTTGAGCGTGCCGCCGGTGAGATTCAAGGCCGCCAGGGCACCCACCATCGACAGGGGCACCGACAGCAGGATCACGAAGGGATCGATGAAGCTCTCGAACTGGGCGGCCAGCACCAGGAAGATGAAGAACAGCGCGAGCACGAACACCAGGCCCAGCGCGCCGCTGGAGGCGCGGAACTCGCGCGAGACGCCGTTGAGTTCGGTGGCGTAGCCCGTGGGCAGCAGCCGCTCGGCGGTCTCGTCCATGAACTTCAGAGCGTCGCCCAGGGCAAAGCCCGGCGCCAGGTTGGCCGTGATGCTGACTGAGCGGCGCTGGTTGAAGTGGTTGAGCTCACGCGGGGAGACGGCCTCGCGCACCGTCACCAGCGACGACAGCGGGATCATGCGGTTGTCGCGGCCACGCACGAAGAGCCGCTCGATGTCGTTCGGGCGCGAGCGCCCGGCGGCTTCGGTCTGAACGATCACGTCGTACTGTTCGGCGTCGCGCTTGAAGCGCGTGACGTTGCGACCGCCCAGCATGGTCTCGACCGTGCGTGCGACCTGGTCGACCGGAACACCGGCATCGGCAGCGCGCTCGCGGTCCACCTCGAGGTAGATCTCCGGCTTGTTCAGGCGCAGATCGATGTCGGGTTGCACGAAACCGCCATGGCGGTTCATCGCCTCGACGAACTGCTGGGCCACCTCGTGGAGGTTCTCGTAGCTGTCGGAGGTAAGGATGACGTAGTTCACCGAGCGCTCACGGAAACCTTGGCCCAGCGACGGCGGGGTGATCGGGAAGGCGCTCACACCGGGCAGCACAGCCAGCTTGGGCTGGAGCTCGCGCGCGAGCTGCTGGGTGTTGCGCTTGCGCTCGTCCCAGTCGATGGTGCGCATGAACGAGATGCCCTGCGACACCGTCGGGTTGCCAGCCACGACAAACACACGGTCGAATTCGGGAAGGCTCGCGCCGATGCGCTCGATCTCGAGCATGTACTTCTCGGTGTAGGCCAGGGTCGAGCCGTCCGGGGCATTGACCGTGACGAGCACGACGCCCCGATCCTCCATCGGAGCCAGTTCGCTGCGCATGCCGGCAAACAGCCACCAGCTGGCCCCGGCGCTGGCCAGCATGGTCAGCACCACGATCCAGCGGTGCCCAAGCACCCACGACAAGGCCCGCTCATAGACATCGGTGAGGGCCACCAGCATGCGCTCCATGCCACGGTCGAAGCGGCTGGGCTTGGGGTTGTGACGCAGCAGCTTGGAGCACATCATCGGCGACAGCGTGAGCGCCACGAAACCCGAGATGATCACCGCACCGGCCAGGGTCAGCGCGAACTCGATGAACAGCCGTCCGGTGCGCCCCGGCGTGAAGGCCAGCGGCGCATAGACGGCCGCCAGCGTGAGCGTCATCGCCACCACGGCAAAGCCGACCTCCCTGGCCCCCTTGATCGCCGCGGCGAAGGGCTCCATGCCCTCCTCGATGTGGCGATAGATGTTCTCCAGCACCACGATGGCGTCGTCCACCACCAGGCCGATGGCCAGCACCAGCGCCAGCAGCGTCAGCGTGTTGATCGTGAAGCCCACCGCGGCCATCAGCGCAAAGGCCCCGATCAGGCACACGGGGATCGTGACGAGCGGGATGATCGACGCCCGCAGCGTGCGCAGGAAGACGAAGACCACCAACGCCACCAGCACCACCGCCTCGGCGATCGTGGTGTAGACCGCCTGCACCGAGCGTTCAATGAAGACCGAGTTGTCGTTGGCCACCTGCACCGTCACCCCCTCGGGCAGCTCTTGTTGCAGGCGCGGCAGGACGGTGCGCACGCCTTCGGCCACCTCCAATGGGTTGGCCGTGGCCTGCCGGATCACCCCCAGAGACACCGAGCGCTGGCCGTTCAGGCGCACGCTGGAGCGTTCGCTGGCCGCCGCCTGCTCCACGCGCGCCACGTCGCGCAAGCGCACCGTGTAGCCCGACACCTGGCGCAGCGCCACCTGAGCGAACTGCTCGGGTGTGTTGAGGTCGGTCTGGGCCGTGACGCTGAACTCGCGCTGGCGGCCCTCGATGCGCCCGGCCGGCACTTCGAGGTTCTGGCGCCGCAAGGCATCCTCGACGTCCTGCACGGTCACACCATAGGCGGCGAGCCGGTCGGGGTCGAGCCAAACGCGCATCGCGTACTCGCGCTCTCCGCGCACCAGCACGTCGGCCACGCCCGTCACGGTCTGCAGCCGCGGCTTGACCACCCGGGTGATGAGATCGGTCACCTCCAGCGGCGACAAGGTGGTGGTGGTGAAGGCCAGCCAGATCGTCGGAGAGGCATCGGCCTCCACCTTCGAGATGACCGGCTCGTCCACCGAGTCGGGCAATCGACCCCGCACCCGGGCCACGCGGTCGCGCACCTCGGCCGCCGCGTCGTCGGGGTTCTTGTCGAGCTTGAAGCGCACCGAGATCTGGCTTTGCTCCTGGCGCGAGATCGAAGTGAGGATGTCCACGCCCTCGATCCCAGCGATCGAATCTTCCAGCGGCTTGGTCACCTGCGACTCGATCACCTCGGAGGAGGCACCGGCCAGACGGGTGGACACGGTCACCACCGGTTCGTCGATGCGCGGGTACTCGCGCACCTGCAGCCTGTCGAAGGACACCAGCCCCACCAGCAGGATCAGCAGGGACAGCACCGTGGCCAACACCGGCCGGCGCACGCAGACTTCGGAGATTCTCATGGTCGGACTCCGGGCTGGCCGCGGTCACCCGGCCGCGACGGTGCGCAAGCCGCTGCGGCGCGCGTCGCCAGGGGTGCGGGTGGTTGCGGGTGCCGAAGCCGCGTCAGCAGGACGCGGTGTACCGCCGATGTCGACCACCCGCAACGGCGTGCCGTCGCGGGCGATGCGCTGATGGCCAGCCGTGACGACCGTGGCCCCCGCCGGCACGCCCTGCACGACCTCCACACGGCCTTCGCGGCGCTGACCGAGCACCACCTCGACGCGACGCGACACCCGGGTGCCGGCGGGCATCCCCTCGCCGCCTTCGACGACGAGGATCACGTACTGGCGGCCGCCTTGCGGCACCACCGCCTCCTCGGGCACCATCACCGCATCGACGCGCGTGGACAGCACCGCATCGACACGGGCGAACATGCCCGGTCTGAGCAGGCCCCGGGGGTTGTCGATGGTCGCCCGCACGAGCACCGAACGGCCGTTGACATCGACCTGGGGTTCGAGTGCCTGCACCCGGGCCTCGAAACGCTGCCCCGGCAAAGCATCCACGCTCACCTGGGCGGCCTGGCCCACACGCAGCTGGGGCAGGTAGCGCTCGGGCAACCGGAAGTCCACATGGATCGTACGCAGGTCTTCCAGGCTGACCAGGTCGGCGCCCTCACGAACGTAGTCGCCCACGTTGACGAGGCGGATGCCCACCATCCCGTCGAAGGGCGCCACGATGCGCAGTCGCTCGAGCTGAGCCTGGGCCAGCGCAAGCTGTGCCTGCGCCACCTGCAGATTGGCCGCCCCCTGCTCCACCGCCGCCTGGCTGATGAAGTTCTGCGCCAGCAGTTCTCGGTTGCGGGCATCGTTGGCCCGGGCGATGCTGAGCTGGGCCTGCGCCTGCTGCACCTGGGCGCGCACCAGGCTGTCGTCGAGCTGCACCAGCAGCTGCCCGCGGCGTACCGGCTGTCCGTCTCGAAAGCCCAGTGCAGCCACCCGCCCGGAGACCTCGGGGCGCAGCATCACCCCCTGATGGGACTTCAGGGTGCCCACGGCCTGGGCTTCCTCGGCCACGGACACCGACTGTGCCAGGCCGACCTCCACGGCCACGGGTCCGGACGGTTGGCCCGCGCGCACCGGGGCGGATGCCGCCGCCCCCCCGCCTGCCACCGAGGGGCCGGGCTTCGAACCGGGACCGACGTGCTGGTACCAGTAGGCCGCAGCACTGGCCAGCGCGATGCCGACCACAGCGACGAGGGCGTGCAACTTCTTCATGGGGGTGCAATGGTGCGGGAACGTCCACAATGTACGCGCAAGCCGCGTCTCCGGTTCACACTTCTTCACAAGTCCCGGCGTCCGGCCGGTCGCACATCGCACAGGCTGGCATCAGCCCACGCTGGCTGCCCCCCGGTTGGCCAGCGCGTCGGCGCGCTCATTGCCGGGGTCGCCGGCATGGCCCTTCACCCAGCGCCAGTGCACGCGGTGCAAGGCGGCCAAAGCCTCCAGCCGCTGCCACAGCTCGACGTTCTTCACCGGTTTGCGGTCGGCCGTCTTCCAGCCGCGCGCCTTCCAGGCCGGCAACCATTCGGTGATGCCCTTGCGCACGTATTCGCTGTCGGTGTAGATCGTCACGTCGCAACTGCGCTTGAGGCTGGCCAGGGCCTCGATCACCGCGGTGAGTTCCATGCGGTTGTTGGTGGTCGAGCGTTCGCCGCCGAACAGTTCCTTTTCGTGGGAGCCTGAGACCAGCCAGGCGCCCCAGCCTCCCGGGCCCGGGTTGCCCTTGCAGGCACCATCGGTGTAGATCACCACCTGGGGTCGGGGAATCGCTGCGTTCATGGACGGGTGTCTTTCCTTGCATCGGGGGTCAGGACGAGCGCGGACCGGATCCGTTCGAGGGCGGGTGAGGATCGCGGCGCGCCACCACGGCCGGTGCCGACTTGGCGCGCTGGCGCTGCTTCCAGGCCGGCCCGATCAGGCGCATGCCACGCACCCGCTTGGCCGCCACCAGGAAGTAAACGGCGCCCAGCACCGGCCACCAGCGGTCGCCGGCCGGCTCCATCCAGCGGTAGCGGTCCAGCCACGACTGGGTACGCAGCAGCGGGCGGTAGCAGCCGAAGCGGCCGCCCTCGATCTCGAAGTTGAGCAGCCGCAGCCAGTCGCGCAGCCGCCAGTAGCCGATGAACTCGCCGGTCTCGGGCAGCGGCGGTGCCCCCAGGCCGAGCCGCATGCCTATGCGCGCGCAGCGCTGCTGCAAGCCCCACAGGCTGGCCGGGTTGAAGCCCAGGATGAGCACCTTGCCCTCAGGCACCAGCACCCGCTCGACCTCGCGCAGCGTCTGATGCGGATCGCCGGCCAGCTCCAGGCTGTGCGGCAGCACCACCAGGTCCAGGCTCTGGGTTTCGAACGGCAGGGCGTGGAAGTCGGCCACCACCGCATGGGGCGTGGGCGGCGGCGCACAGGAAGGCCCGCCGCCTTCGGGCGGCGGTGCAGGCGGCGGGGTCTGCGGCCCGGTGTGGCCGCCGGCGGGCGGGCGATCGAGCATCACCCAGCGGTGCGGCATGCGGTTGTGCCGCAGCGCATCCAGACAAGGCCAGCCCAGTTGCACGGCATGGAACCCGAAGAGGTCCACCACGGTCCGATCGACCTGCTCGCGTTCCCAGGCCAACAAGTACCGGCCCGCCGGGGTGAGCAGCCACTCATCCAAACCTATAATTCGACCGTCTTGCCTCATGAAACTGCTTGCCTTACCCGCCTTCGCCGACAACTACATCTGGATGCTCCACGATGGCCGCGAAGCCCTGGTGGTCGATCCGGGCGAAGCAACGCCGGTGATCGAGGCCTTGCAGACCCATGGCCTGAGGCTGAGCGGCATTCTAGTGACCCATCACCACGGCGACCATGTCGGCGGCATCGATGCCCTGCGCAGCGTGCTGCACGGCCCGGTCTACGGCCCTGCGCGCGAGGCCATCCCGCCCCCCTACACCCCGCTGTCCGATGGCGACCGGGTGCATTGGAACGGGCTGGATTTCGAGGTGATCGATGTGCCCGGACACACGGCCGGGCACATCGCCTACTGGAGCCCGCGCGTGGGCGACAGCCCCCTGCTCTTCTGTGGCGACACCCTGTTCTCGGCCGGCTGCGGTCGTCTGTTCGAAGGCACGCCCGCACAGATGAGCGCCTCGCTGGCGCGACTGGCAGCGCTGCCGGGCACGACGAGGGTGTGCTGCGCCCACGAGTACACGCTGGGCAATCTGCGCTTTGCGCAGGCCGTCGAACCGGGCAACGCCGCGCTGGCCGAGCACCTGCGTCACTGCGAGGCCCTGCGCGGGCGCGGCCACCCCACCTTGCCAAGCACCATCGCGCGCGAGCGCGCCATCAATCCCTTCCTGCGCTGCCGCGAGCCCGAGGTCGTGGCCGCAGCCCGGCGCCGTCACGCCGCGGCCGACGACGCCGTGGCCGTCCTTGCCGCCTTGCGCGAATGGAAGAACGAATTCCGATGATCCCTGCACTCCCTTTGCGCCTGCCCCGCCCCATCGGCACGCTGGTGTCGCTGGTCCTGCTGGGCCTGGCCGGTTGCGCCAGCCTGCCCTCACCCGCCCCGGCCCCGGTGGAAGCGCTCTCCTCCGCAGCGCCTGCATCAGCGGCACCGGCCGAAGCCGCGTCGGTGGCCGCAGCCCCCTTGCAGCCCGTCCCAACCGAGCCCGCCCCGGCCCCACTGCCGGCAGCAGCCGTGATCGTGCCCGATGCCCACGGCCCGAGCAGCGCGGCCGACGTGGGCGACGTCCCCGACGAGGTGGCCTCGCGCGACCTGTGGGAGCGCATCCGCGAAGGCTTCGCGATGCCCGACCTCGACAACGAACTGGTGCGCAACCGCGAGCGCTACTATGCCGCCCGCCCGGACTACATGCAGCGCATGACCGAACGGGCCAGCCGCTACCTCTTCCACATCGTCGAGGAAGTGCAGCGCCGCGGCCTGCCCACCGAGCTGGCGCTGCTGCCCTTCATCGAGAGTGCCTTCAACCCTCAGGCTCTGTCGAGCGCCCGCGCCTCGGGCATGTGGCAGTTCATTCCCTCTACGGGCCGCCACTACGACCTCAAGCAGAACATCTTCCGCGACGAGCGGCGCGATGTGCTGGCCTCCACCCGCGCGGCGCTCGACTACCTGACACGCCTGCATGGCATGTTCGGTGACTGGCATCTCGCCCTGGCGGCCTACAACTGGGGCGAGGGCAGCGTGCAGCGCGCCATCGCGCGCAACCGCCAGCAGGGCCGCCCGACCGACTACGAGAGCCTGCGCATGCCAACGGAGACGCGCTACTACGTCCCGAAGCTGCAGGCCATCAAGAACATCGTCGCGCGCCCCGAGGCCTTCGGCCTGTCGCTCACGCCCATCGAGAACCACCCCTACTTCCTCACGGTGGAGATCCAGCGCGACATCGACGTGGACCTGGCCGTCTCGCTCGCCGGCCTGGAGCGAGCCGAGTTCATGGCCCTGAACCCTCAGCTCAACAAGCCCGTGATCCTGGCCGCCGGGGTGCCGCAGATCCTGCTGCCCTACGACAATGCCAAGCGGTTCATCCGCAACCTCGCCCGGCACGAAGGCCCGCTGGCCAGTTGGACCGCCTGGGTCGTGCCACGGACGCAGTCGCCGGCCGAGATCGCCCGCGAGGTGGGCATGAGCGAAGCGCAGTTGCGCGCGGTGAACAAGATCCCCCCGCGCATGGTGGTCAAGGCCGGCTCGACGCTGCTCGTGCCACGCAACGAACGCAAGCACCGGCATGATGTGGCGGGCCACATTGCCGACAATGCCACTTTGGCGCTGGCGCCCCACCGCCCGCCAGGCAAACGCATCGTCGTGCGCGCCGGCAGCAAGGACAGCGTGGCCAGCATTGCCCGCCGCTACCGGGTGTCTGCCACCGATGTGGCAGCCTGGAACAACGTGAGCCCCACCAGCCGCTTCACCCGCGGCCAGCGGGTGGTGGTCTACACCCGCGCCGTCCAGTCCACAGTGGCCAAGAAGCCGGCGGCCCGCACACAGGCCAAAGCCCCGGCGGCCAAACGGCCCACCGCCCAGGCCAAGGCCTCCCCACGCGCCAAGCAGCCGGTCAAGGTGGCACGCCAGTGACGCGCCGCGCGCGCAGCACGAAGGCGTTGGTGTGGGCCGCGGCCATCCGCCCGGCCTGGCCCGGCTGAGGCCCCACGCCCTCCAGGCCCTGCACCAACCGCCAGGCATTGCGCGCCGCTTCATCCTCCAACAGCCCGTCGGGCGAATAGCCCTCTCGCACCCGAAAGAAGGCCGCCAGGTACAGCGCGCGGTCGCCCAGGGCGTGCGAGGGTGGCACGGTGGCCAGGATGTCCGCCGGCGCGGCCGTCTGCAGCCAGCGCAGGGCCCGCAGCACGGCCTGCGTGAGGCCCTGCACGAGGTCCGGCCGCGACTGCACGTAGCTGCTGTGGGCAAACAGGCAGGTCGAGGGCAGCGGGCCATCGAAGACGTCCGCTGCCCCCCGCAGGGTGCGCGCATCGGCCAGCAGGCGCAGCTCACCATGCAGTTCGAGCTGCGTCATGACCGGGTCGGCGTGACTGAGCGCCTGGACCCGGCCATGATGCCAGGCCAGCAGTTCCGGCCCGCTGGCAGGCAGTTCGAGCCATTGCACCTCCGCCGGACTGAGGCCGGCCTTGGCGAGCAAGGCCTGCGCCAGCAGACGGCTCGACGGCCCCTCGGTGGCAACACCGATGCACTGGCCGCGCAGTTGCGAGACATGCTCGAAATACGGCAACTGGCGAGTCGACACGCCCATGGCCACCATCGGTGCCCGGCCCATCAGCACGAAGGACTGCCAGGGCCGTTCGCGAAGCCGTTGCAGAATGAGTTGCACATACGAGGCCGACACCACGTCCACGCGAGCCTGTTGCAGCGCCTGGGCCAGGGCCGTCATCGTGCCCAGGCCGACCAGGCGCACGTCCAAGCCCTCGTCGGTGAAGTAGCCGAGCTGCCCGGCCACGGTGAGCGGGAGGTGGAAAAGCGAGTCCTCCCGCAGGAGCCCGATCGTCACCCGGCGCCGCTGGCGCGGCCGCTGGGCCAGGGCCGCCGGGCCCGCCAGCCAAGCGGCCCCGGTCGCCGCCAGCGCCAGCCAACGCCGACGGGACAGCCCACGAGGCGGTGAGGAAGCACGGTGGGATGGGGCCATGCCTGCACCTTAGGCAAGGCGGCAGCGCCCTCCCATCCGGATGGGTCCTGTCAGGGAAAGTCCGTGGGACGCGGCCCCCTGGGCCCCTTCAGCGTCGATCGACCAGGGCGTGGGCGATCGTGCCCAGGTCGACGTACTCCAGCTCGCTGCCGGCCGGCACGCCACGAGCCAGGCGCGTCACCATCAGATGCCGCGCCTTCAGGGCCTCGCCGAGCACATGGGCCGTGGCCTCGCCCTCGGCCGTGAAATTGGTGGCGAGGATGACCTCGCGCACCTGGCCGTCGGTGACACGCTGATACAACTTTGACAGGCCGATGTCGCGTGGGCCCACGCCATCGAGTGGGCTGAGCTTGCCCTGCAGCACGAAATACAGCCCGCGGTAGCTGCCCGTGCGCTCGATGGCGGCCTGGTCGGCAGGGGTCTCGACGACGCACAGCAGGCTGGCGTCGCGCTGCGGGTCCCGGCAGGTGTCGCAGACCTCGTCTTCCGTGAAGGTGTTGCACCGCCGGCAGTGACGCACCGCGCCGATGGCAGCCTGCAGCGCCTGTGACAGCCGTTGTGCACCGTCGCGGTCGTGCTGCAGCAGATGGTAGGCCATGCGCGCAGCCGATTTCGGCCCCACGCCGGGCAGGCGGCGCAAAGCCTCGACCAGTTCGTCCAGTGCGCGTGTGGCCATGGCCGGCGCGACAACGGATCAGAACGGGAGCTTCATGCCGGGCGGCAGCGGCATGCCGGCGGTGAGCTTGCCCATCTTCTCCTGGCTCACCTCTTCGGCCCGACGCACCGCGTCGTTGAACGCGGCGGCCACCAGGTCCTCCAGCATGTCCTTGTCATCGGCCAGCAGGCTGGGGTCGATGCTCACGCGGCGCACATCGTGCCGGCAGGTCATCTGTACCTTCACCAGGCCGGCACCGGACTGGCCTTCCACCTCGGTGTGTGCCAGTTCCTCCTGGGCCTTGCGCAGGTTGTCCTGCATCGCCTGGGCCTGCTTCATCAGGCCTGCGAGTTGTCCTTTGAGCATGGTTTGGGTCCTTTCCTGGGAAAACGAGGCGGCCCGGCGCCGGCCGGCCGCCGAAGGGTCACAGCGGCCTGATCGAGCCGGGCACGACACGCGCCGTACTGAACTCCTGCATCAGCGACACCACATACGGGTCGTTGAGTATCGCCGCCTCGGCTGCCTGCTGGCGCATGGCCTTCGCCTGGGCTTCCCGGCGGGCGGGGGTGTCCTCGGTGGGGCCCACCGACAGATCCAGCGCCACCGCCTGGCCCAGCACCTCCGACAGCGCCGCCTGCAACCGGGAGCGCGCCTGGGCCGATGCGAGGGTCTCGCGTTCGACCTGGAGCTGCCAGCGCGCGGGTTGGGCCGCCTCGTCCACCGCGAGGCACTGGGCCTGCAGGGCCAGCTCGCGCACCAGGGCCGTCACCAGCCCCCGGTCGATCATCTGCAACACCAGCGACTGCCAGCGG
>NZ_JBKBVU010000111.1:0-11124 GCF_046289365.1 Caldimonas sp.
CACGTTGTCCACCCGCTCCTGCGCATCGAGCCAGCGACCTGCCTCGTTGTACGACAGGCTCACCGCCGCGGGCTGGGCCCGGGTCCGGTCGTCGGCCTCGAGGCGCCACATCACGAACCACACAGGACGGCCCGAACTGAGGTTCAGGTGGTAGCCCTCGCCCTCGTCGCGGAACAGCTCGACCGCCAAGCCCGGGTATAGCCAGCGCGCACGCCGGCCATCGTCGATCAGCAGCCGCGGGGCCTGCCCGAAGCCGGGCTGCTGGGGCACGACCTCGACCACACGGAAGCGCCAGTCCTCCCAAGCGTTGGGTGCACGCTCCCGTTCCATCACCACGGCCACCTCCAGGCGACTGCGTTGCGGTGCGGACGGCGTCATGCACTCCCCCGCTCAGGTGGTCTTCGAGATCGATATCGTCGGGAACTTGGACGAGTAGTCCTTGGACTTCTCGGCGATTCTCACCGCGACCTTGCGCGCCACCTCCAGGTACAGGCGCGCGATCTCCCCGTCGGGCTCGCTCACCACCGTGGGACGGCCCGCATCGGCCTGCTCGCGGATCGACAGGTTCAGCGGCAAGGCGCCCAGGTAGTCCACGCCATACTGCTCGGCCATCCTGCGGCCGCCATCGGCCCCGAAGATGTGCTCGGTGTGGCCGCAGTTCGGGCACACATGCACGGCCATGTTCTCGACGATGCCCAGGATGGGCACACCCACCTTTTCGAACATCTTCAGGCCCTTGCGGGCATCGAGCAGCGCGATGTCCTGCGGCGTGGTGACGATCACCGCACCAGTCAGCGGCACACGCTGGCTGAGCGTGAGCTGGATGTCGCCCGTGCCTGGGGGCATGTCCACCAGCAGGTAGTCAAGCTCGCGCCAGTTGGTCTGGCGCAGCAGTTGCTCCAGCGCCTGGGTGGCCATCGGGCCGCGCCAGATCATCGGGTTGTCGGGCTCGATCAGGAAGCCGATGGAGATCACCTGGACGCCGTAGTTCTCCAGCGGCTCCATCGTCTGGCCGTCCAGGCTCTCGGGGCGCCCCTGGATGCCCATCATCGTCGGCTGGCTGGGGCCGTAGATGTCGGCATCCAGGATGCCCACGCTCGCCCCTTCGGCCGCCAAGGCCAAGGCCAGGTTGACGGTGGTGGTGCTCTTGCCCACGCCGCCCTTGCCCGAGGCCACCGCAATGATGTTCTTCACCTTGGGCAGAAGCTGCACGCCGCGCTGCACCGCGTGGGCGATGACCCGGGTGGTGATGTTGGCGCTGACGTTCTCGACGCCCGGCACCGTGCGCGCCGCGGCGATGAGCTGCTTGCGCAGGGCCGGTGCCAGGCTGCGGGCGGGATAGCCCAATTCCACGTCGAAGCTCACGTCCCCGGCGTCGATCCGCAGGTTCTTCAAGGACTTGGTGCTGACGAAGTCGCGCCCGGTGTGGGGGTCGACGACGGTCCTGAGGGCATCTTGCAGCGCTTGTTCGGTCGGGGCCATGGAAGGTCGGACGGTGAATGAGTGGGGTTTGATCCAGTCTAGCGCAGGGGCCGCCGGCCTGGCGGCAGCAGGGGCGCGCTGTTCGCCCCGGCGGCCTAGAATCCGGGGTTTTCCCCCAGTCGCGTTCGCACCCGCGGCGCCACGCCACGATGACACGCCAGATCTTCGTCACCACCGCCCTGCCCTACGCCAACGGCAAGTTCCACATCGGCCACATCATGGAGTACATCCAGGCCGACATCTGGGTGCGCTTCCAGCGCATGCAGGGCCACCAAGTGCACTTCGTCGGCGCCGACGATGCCCATGGCGCACCGATCATGATCGCCGCCGAGAAGGCCGGCAAGACGCCCCAGGCCTTCGTCGCCGAGATCGCCGCCGGCCGCAAGGAGTACCTCGAGGGCTTTCACATCAGCTTCGACCACTGGCACTCCACCGACAGCCCCGAGAACACCGAGCTGGCCCAGGACATCTACCGGGCGCTGCGCAGGAACGGCCTGATCTACACGCGCGAGATCGAGCAGTTCTACGACCCGGTGAAGAACATGTTCCTGCCCGACCGCTACATCAAGGGCGAATGCCCCAAGTGCGGCGCGAAGGACCAGTACGGCGACTCCTGCGAGGTCTGCGGGGCGGTCTACACCCCCACCGAGCTGAAGAACCCCTACTCCACGCTCACCGGCGCCACGCCGGTGATGAAGACCAGCGAGCACCACTTCTTTCAGCTCTCCTCGCAACGCTGTATCGACTTCCTGCAGCAATGGACGCAGGACGGCAAGCTGCAAAGCGAGGTGGCCAACAAGATCAAGGAATGGTTCTCCACCGACGAGAACGGCCACGGCGGCCTGTCGGACTGGGACATCTCACGCGACGCCCCGTATTTCGGCATCGAGATCCCCGACGCGCCGGGCAAGTATTTCTATGTGTGGCTCGACGCGCCGGTGGGCTACCTCGCCTCGCTGAAGAGCTACTTCGACCGTGGGGGCCCCAGGGCCAAGTACGGCGAGACCCGCTCGTTCGAGGACTTCATCGCCGATCCGAAGGTGGAGCAGTACCACTTCATCGGCAAGGACATCACCTACTTCCACACCCTGTTCTGGCCGGCCATGCTGCACTTCAGCGGCCGCAAGACCCCCACCAACGTCTTCGTGCACGGCTTCATCACCGTCAGCGGCGAGAAGATGAGCAAGAGCCGTGGTACCGGCATCGACCCGCTGAAATACCTGTCGCTGGGCATGAACCCCGAGTGGCTGCGCTACTACATCGCCGCCAAGCTCAACGCGCGCGTCGAGGACGTGGACTTCAACCCCGAGGATTTCGTGGCGCGGGTCAACAGCGACCTGATCGGCAAGTACGTCAACATCGCCAGCCGTGCGGCAGGCTTCATTGCCAAGCGCTTCGGCGGACGGCTCACCACCGGAATCAGCGCCGACGGCCAGGCCCTGCTGCAGGCCCTGCGTGACGGCCGCAGCGGGCTGGCCCGCCTGTACGAGGACCGCGAGTTCGGCAAGGCCCTGCGCGAGATCATGCTGCTGGCCGACCGGGTCAATGAATACGTCGACCACAACAAGCCCTGGGAGTTGGCCAAGCAAGACGGCATGGACGAGCGCCTGCATGAGGTCTGCACCGTGTGCATCGAGGCCTTCCGCCTGCTCACCATCTACCTCAAGCCGGTGCTGCCGGCCCTGGCGGCGCAGGTCGAGAGCTTCCTGAAGGTCGAGCCGCTGCAATTCGCCGACGCCGATCGCGCGCTCGGCGCCCACACGATCGGCAGCTACCAGCACCTGATGCAGCGCGTCGACCCCAAGCTGCTCGACGCCCTGTTCGAGCCGCCCGTCGTCGAGGCGCCCAGCCCCGGCGGGGAGGCGATCGCCCCCACCATCGGCATCGAGGACTTCGCCAAGATCGACCTGCGCATCGCCAAGATCGTGGCCTGCGAACCCGTGGACGGCTCCGACAAGCTGCTGCGCCTCACGCTCGACGTGGGCGAAGGCCGCATGCGCAACGTCTTCAGCGGCATCAAGTCGGCCTACAAGCCGGAAGACCTCGTCGGCAAGCTCACTGTGATGGTGGCCAACCTGGCGCCGCGCAAGATGAAGTTCGGCGTGAGCGAAGGCATGGTGCTGGCCGCCTCGCATGCCGACGAGAAGGCCCAGCCCGGTCTCTACGTGCTGGAGCCCTGGCCGGGCGCCCAGCCCGGGATGCGCGTGAGGTGAACCCGGCGGGCCAGCGCTACTGTTCCAGCACATCCGCCCCGGGGGGCGGGGTGAAGCGGAAGCGCTCGGGCGCGAGGTTCACGTTGGCCTCGAACTGACGCATCGACAGCACCGAGACCTGGCCGAAGCTGTCGACGATCTCCAGCGCCGCCAGGTCCCTGCCCCTGAAGCCCACACGCACCGCCTGGAAGGAGCTGTCGCGCGCCTTGGGCACCGCCTCGGCCCATTGCAGGCCGTCGCGATCGGGCAGCGCCTTGAGGGTGAAATCCTTGTCGAGCGAGCCACCGGCCAGCAGCGCCGCCGGCGTGGCGCCCAGGGCGTCGCCCATCGCACGCACCGTGACCTGGTTCAGGTCGGGGTCGTGCAGCCAGACCTTCTGGCCGTCGGCCACGATGTGCTGCGCCATCGGCGGCGCGTAGTCGAAGCGGAAGCGGTTGGGCCGCACGAACTCGAAGCGGCCCTCGCTGCTGCGCTTGCGTGCGCCATCGGGGGAACTGACCGTCTGCGTGAAGGCGGCCCGGGCGCTTTTCACCTCCTGCACGAACTGGCGCAGGCTGCCCACGGCATCGGCCCAGGCCGGGCCGGCCAATGCGGCGCCCAGCAGCGCCATGAGGATCGGTCGTTTCATTCGTCGCGGGCGGCCGGCACGAGGACGTCGCGGCTGCCATTGGTGGCCATGCTCGATACGACGCCCGAGCGCTCCATTTGTTCCAGCAGGCGGGCGGCGCGGTTGTATCCGATGCGTAAATGTCTTTGAACCAGAGAGATCGATGCCCGGCGGTGCTGGAGCACCACGGCCACCGCCTGGTCGTACATCGGGTCGGCTTCGCCGTCGGCCCCGCCAGCGGCCCCCGCCTCGCCGGCACCGCTTTCGCCGTCGAGCACCCCGCCTTCCAGGATGCCCTCGACATAGTTGGGCTCGCCTTGGCTCTTGAGGTACTCCACCACCCGATGCACCTCCTCATCACTGACGAAGGCCCCGTGCACACGCACCGGCAGTCCGGTGCCCGGCGCCAGGTAGAGCATGTCGCCCTGGCCCAGCAGGGCCTCGGCGCCCATCTGGTCGAGGATGGTGCGGCTGTCGATCTTGCTGCTGACCTGGAAGGCAATGCGCGTGGGGATGTTGGCCTTGATCAGGCCGGTGATCACGTCCACGCTGGGCCGCTGTGTGGCCAGGATGAGGTGGATGCCCGCCGCGCGGGCCTTCTGCGCCAGGCGGGCGATCAGCTCCTCGATCTTCTTGCCCACCACCATCATCAGGTCGGCCAACTCGTCGATGACCACCACGATGTAGGGCATGCGCTCCAACGGCTCGGGCGCTTCCGGCGTGAGGCTGAAGGGATTGGGGATCTTCTCCCCGCGCTCGGCAGCGTCGGCGATCTTTTTGTTATAGCCCGCCAGGTTGCGCACGCCCAGCTTGCTCATGAGCTTGTAGCGGCGTTCCATCTCGCCCACGCACCAGTTGAGCGCATTGGCCGCCTGCTTCATGTCGGTCACCACCGGTGCCAGCAAGTGCGGGATGCCCTCGTACATGGCCATCTCCAGCATCTTGGGGTCGATGAGGATGAGCCGCACATCGCGCGCCTCGGCCTTGTACAGCAGCGACAGGATCATCGCGTTGATGCCCACCGACTTGCCCGAACCGGTGGTGCCGGCCACCAGCAGGTGAGGCATCTTGGCCAGGTCGGCCACCACCGGGCCGCCGACGATGTCCTTGCCCAGGCCGAGCGTGAGCAGCGAGTGGGCATCGTTGTAAGCCTGCGAGCCCAGGATCTCGGCCAGTCGGATGCTCTGGCGGCGGGCATTGGGCAATTCGAGGGCCATCAGGTTCTTGCCCGGGATGGTCTCGACCACGCGGATGCTCACCAGGCTGAGCGAACGCGCCAAGTCCTTGGCCAGATTCACGATCTGCGCGCCTTTTACGCCCGTGGCCGGCTCGATCTCGTAGCGCGTGATCACCGGGCCGGGCGAGGCCACCACCACACGCACCTCGACGCCGAAGTCCTTCAACTTCTTTTCGATCAGGCGCGAGGTCATCTCCAGGGTTTCGGGTGTGACCGTCTCCTGCCGGCCGGTGTCGGCGTCGAGCAGATCCACCTGGGGCAGCCGGGTGTCGGCCAGTTCGTTGAACAGAGGCTTCTGGCGCTCCTTCACCACGCGGGCCGACTTCGGCAGTTCAGGCACTGCGGGTTCGATCAGGATCGGGGCATGCTCCACCAGGACCTGGCGCTCGACCTGCACATCGGCCTCGCGCTCGCGCATGGCGCGCTCGCCCAGGCGCTGGTCCTCCTTGCGTTCGCGGGCCTCCTCGCGCCGCAATCGCCAGCCGTCGATCCAGCCGCCCAGCCGCTCGGCCACCCGCAGCCAGGAAAAGCGCAAGGCCATCGAGAAGCCCGCCACCAGCAGCGCAATCCAGAACACCCCCGAGCCCACGAAACCCAGCAGCTTCACGCTCAAGGTCCCCAGGCCGTAGCCCAGGACACCGCCGGCATGGCCGGGCAGGTGCGGCTCCAGGGCATAGAGCCGTGTCCATTCCAGGCTCGCGCTGGCCGCCACCAGCAGGGCCAGCCCCCCCCAGAACACCCAGGCGGGTCCGGCCGGATCGGACGACGCCGCGGCCGGGACCTCGTGGCCGCCGCGCAGCCAGCGCGCCAGCGCCCCCAGCCAGCCGCGCAAGGCCACGAGCACCAGCCACCAGGCCGAAAAGCCAAAGAAGTAGTACAGCAGGTCCGAGACCCAGGCGCCCAGGACACCCGCCTTGTTGCGCAAGGGGCTGCCATCGCCCGAGGTGGACCAGGCCGCGTCGCCCGCCGAATGGGTGAGCAAGGCCAGCAGCAGCAAGGCCAGGCCCATGCCGCCCAGCAACACGCCCATCTGGGCGCGCCAGCGGGGTGCAGGGGGGGGCGGTGGGGGCGCGGCATGGCGCGCCCCGCGCTTGTAGGACGAGGACGCGGCCCGGGCCGGTGCCGCAGCGTCGTTTGGGGCGTCACCGCCCAGGGAACCGAGGGGAAAAGCCATGCGCGGATTGTGAATCAATCCAACGCCACCCCGAGAGCTCCCCGGGGTGCCGCAACGAGGGCTGACATTCGGCGGCTCGCGCCGGCACGCTCAGGCCGTGACCAGCGGCTCCTTGATGATGACCGAGCCATCGGGCTGGGTCTCGACGTAGTGGCGCTCCTCCAGGTCCTTCATCACGCGGCTGACCATCTCGCGCGAGGCGCCCACGATCTTGGCCAGGTCCTGGCGCGAGACCTTGTTGCGGATCAGCAGCGTGCCGCCGGTCTCCTCGGCCATGTCGAGCAGGGTGCGCGCCACGCGGCCGTAGACGTCCAGCAGGGCCAGCGACTCGATCTGTCGGTCGGCCGCGCGCAGCCGCGCCACCAGGCCGCGCATGATCGCGTAGGACAGGCTGGAGTTCTCCGGCAGGCAGCGCGCAAACTCGGCCCGGCCGAGCACCAGCACGTCGGTCTGAACCTCGGCACGCACCGTGGCCGAATGCGGCTCGTTGTCGATCAGGCTCATCTCGCCCACGTAATCACCCGGGTGGAGCATGGCCAGGATGACCTCGCGGCCGCGTGAGTCGGCCGTGAGCACACGGGCCCGACCGGTGAGCAAGATGAACAGCGCATTCGACTTGCGCCCTTGCTCCACGATGATCTCGCCACGACGGAAACGCCGTTTGACGACCCCCTCGGCGACCTGCTCCGCCTGCGCATGCGTGAGCATCGAAAACAAAGGGACACGACGAATCAGATCGAGGTTGGACAGCATTGCCATGGAGGGCCCCCTTGGTTCGTATCGGTCATCATCAGTCTGGATTGCCACGCCTCAAACCCCGACGGCACATCCGGACGAGCGCTTTCCTACAATGCCACCTTGCAGTGAAGCCAGCCGGCCCCACCTGGTACAGCAGCGGAGCGCCGGGATCAGCGTGAGTTATCGCACAACCGCGACTCTAACTGAAGCACTGACTTTCACCGAGAGCCGCGCCGGTGTAAGGCGCGCGAACACCGCCCAACCCTTCCACCCCGCAGAACCACCGTCATGAGCACCACCTCCAAGCATGCCCGGGTCCTGATTCTGGGCTCCGGCCCGGCCGGCTACACCGCCGCCATCTATGCGGCCCGCGCCAACCTCCAGCCTCTGCTGATCACCGGCTTGGCCCAGGGCGGCCAGCTCATGACCACCACCGACGTGGACAACTGGCCCGCCGACGTGAATGGCGTGCAAGGCCCCGACCTGATGCAACGCTTCCAGCAGCATGCCGAGCGCTTCAAGGCCGAGATCGTCTTCGATCACATCCAGGCGGTGGACCTGTCCCGGCGGCCGTTCGCGCTCACGGGCGACAGCGGCACCTACACCTGCGATGCGCTGATCATCGCCACCGGCGCCTCGGCCAAGTACCTGGGCCTGCCTTCGGAACAGGCCTTCATGGGTCGCGGCGTGAGCGGCTGCGCCACCTGCGACGGCTTCTTCTACCGCGAGCAGCCGGTGTGCGTGGTCGGCGGCGGCAACACCGCGGTCGAGGAGGCGCTGTACCTGTCGAACATCGCCAGCAAGGTGCATCTCATCCACCGCCGCGATAAGTTCCGCGCCGAAGCCATCCTGGTGGACAAGCTGATGGACAAGGTCGCCGCCGGCAAGATCGAACTGCATCTGTTCCACACGCTCGACGAGGTGCTGGGCGACGCCAGCGGCGTGACCGGCGTGCGTCTGAAGAGTGTGCAAGACGGCCGCACCAAGGACCTGGCCGTGCAGGGTTGCTTCATCGCGATCGGCCACCAACCCAACACCGACATCTTCAAGGGCCAGCTCGAGATGAAGGACGGCTACATCCTCACCCGCAGCGGCCTGGACGGCATGGCCACGATGACCAGCGTGCCGGGCGTGTTTGCCGCTGGCGACGTGCAAGACCATGTCTACCGTCAGGCCATCACCAGCGCCGGGACCGGCTGCATGGCCGCCCTGGACGCCCAGCGCTTCCTCGAGCAGCACCCGGGCTGAGCACCTACCCGCCGACCGGCCGGAAGGCTGGTCCCTTGGCGCTTTTGTGGCTATAATGATGGTCTTTGCCGAAATTGGCCTTGGTCAGCAATGCTGCCCTTGCCGCTTGTGAAAATGCGGCGCAAAGGCACTTGCAGATTGCCTGCGAGGCATTTGCAGGCAGGCCGGGCCTTCGAAGGGCAATCATCAGGGAATGGCCGATCCCCTGCTCTGGTTGCCACGTCGTGAACCGAGATTGAAACGGAGAAGCGTCATGGCACGCGTCTGTCAAGTTACGGGCAAGGGCCCGATGGTGGGTCACAATGTGTCCCACGCCAACAACAAAACGAAGCGTCGCTTCCTGCCCAACCTGCAGTACCGCCGCTTCTGGCTCGAATCCGAGAACCGCTGGGTCCGCCTGCGCGTGAGCAATGCCGCGCTGCGCCTGATCGACAAGGTCGGCATCGACCAGGTGGTCGCCGACCTGCGCGCCAAGGGCGAGCTCTGATCCTTCAACCGCCTCGACTCAGGAGAACGCACCATGGCCACCAAAGGCGGACGCGACAAGATCAAGCTGGAATCCACAGCCGGCACCGGTCACTTCTACACCACCACCAAGAACAAGAAGACCACGCCTGAAAAGCTGGAATTCATCAAGTTCGACCCGAAGGCGCGCAAGCACGTCGCCTACAAGGAAACCAAGCTGAAGTAAACCCGAGGGCAGGCCGCCCCCGGTCTGCCGTCCCGGTTCACCGGCAAAGCAAAAACCCGCCTGCGGCAACGCTGGCGGGTTTTTTCATGGTCCATCGCCGCGCCAGGTCGTGACGGCGCGGTGCCATCGATCCAACACAGCCTGAGCACCCCTGCGGTCGGCGTGAAAAAGCGCCCCGCAGGGCGCCTCGGTCGGCAAGGGTCAGCGCCGCGCTCAGGCGTGAGCCGCACGCAGTTTCAGTGCGAACTCCTGCAGTGCGGCAACGCCGCTTTCCTCGGCCTTCCTGCACCAGGCCTGCAGGTCGGCAACCAGCTGTTCGGCCGAGACGTTGGTGCGCGTCCAGAGCTGGCGCAATTCCTCACGCATGGCCACCAGTTTGGCCAACGCCGGCGACTGGGCGCAGGCGCTGGCGATGTGGGGCTTGAGTTCGCTGGGGATGCGGTCGTCGTCACGGTGCAGCCAGCGCTTGGCCAGGTGCAGTTCCTTCCAGCGCGCGGTGTTCTTCGCCCCGGCCTGCTTGAGCGCACGCAGCTCCTCCTTGCAGGCGCGACGCAGTTCGCGGGCGTACTTGGCCATGACCTCGTAACGGTTCGCAATGACGGCTTCCAGCGTTTTGGCATCGGCCACCGGCTTGACGGCGCCCAGTTTGAGCATGGGCGGGGTCTTGCGCACCTTGGCCAGGCCCAGCATCTCCAGGCCGCGGATGTAGACCCAACCGATGTCGAACTCGTACTTCTTGACCGACAGCTTGGCCGAGGTCGGGTAGGTGTGGTGATTGTTGTGCAGTTCCTCGCCGCCGATGAGGATGCCCCACGGCGAGATGTTGGTGGAGGCGTCGGCCGCCTCGAAGTTACGGTAGCCCCACCAGTGGCCCAAGCCGTTGATGATGCCGGCGGCCGTGACCGGGATCCACAGCATCTGCACCGCCCACACCGTCAGGCCGATGGCGCCGAACAGGGCCAGGTCGATGATCAGCATCAGGCCCACACCCTGCCAGCTGTAGCGGCTGTAGAGGTTGCGCTCGAGCCAGTCGTCGGGGGTGTTGTGGCCATACTTGGCCAGCGTCTCCTGGTTCTTGGCCTCGGCCCGGTAGAGTTCGGAGCCCTCACGCAGCACCTTGCCGATGCCATGCGTTTGCGGGCTGTGTGGGTCGTCCACGGTCTCGCACTTGGCGTGGTGCTTGCGGTGGATGGCCACCCATTCCTTGGTCACCATGCCGGTGGTGAGCCACAGCCAGAAGCGGAAGAAATGCGACGCGATCGGATGCAGGTCCAGGGACCGGTGCGCCTGCGAACGGTGCAGGAAGATCGTGACGGAGGCGATGGTGATGTGCGTGACCACCAGCGTGAACACCAGGATCTGCCACCAGGCAGCCTGCAGCATCCCGTTGGCGAGCCAGTCCACCAGGCTCTCCCACACGACGAGAATTTCGGACATTGAACCGATCCTTTCAACAACAAAAACGACGAGCCGACCACGCCCTCGTGGCGCAGACGTCCCGGGCAAGCCCGATTGTAGGGGCACCCCCTGCGGCGCGGGGACGATGGACCCGCGCAAATGCACGGAATCCGGCCGTACCGCACACAGACCTGATCCGTGTCAAGGACCCAGGGCTTGAAGGGGCTCCCGTTGGAGCGCCGGGCTTGATATCCCACTCCCGGGGCTGTGAAGCCCCGCCACCCCCCGAGGGGGCAGCGGGGCGAGTTGGGGGGGGAGGGGGGGAGGGAGGGAAGA
>NZ_JBKBVU010000330.1:0-2135 GCF_046289365.1 Caldimonas sp.
AAGTGCACAGGGTGATTGAGCAGCGCTGCGCGATGTGCCACAACGCTGCGTTGGCCAGCAAGAACGTGGCGCTGCACACGCCGCAGTTGGTGCAGCAGCATGCACAGGCGATCTACCAGCAGACGGTGGTGTTGAGACAGATGCCGCTGAACAACGCCACACAGATCACCGAAGACGAGCGCGCCCTCATCCGGCGATGGTTCGAACAGGGCGCCGCCGCCCACTGACCGGTACCGCCGCAACGAGGAGCGGGCCATGTTCCCGCTCCCGCGGATTCACCCCCAAAGGAGACATGCATGAGCGAGACGACGACGGTTCACCCCGTGGACGAGAAGCTGCCGGCCGGGCGGCTGGCCGCACTGGGCCTGCAGCATGCGCTGGTGATGTATGCCGGGGCCGTGGCCGTGCCCCTGATCGTGGGGCGCGCGCTGCAGCTCAGCCCCGAGCAGGTGGCGATGCTGATCTCGGCCGACCTGTTCTGCTGCGGCCTGGTGACCCTCATCCAGAGTCTGGGCGTGACACGCTGGTTCGGCATCCGCCTGCCGGTGATGATGGGCGTGACCTTTGCCGCCGTGGGCCCGATGGTGGCCTTCGCCCAGGCCCTGCCCGGGGTGGACGGCGCGCGGGCGATTTTCGGCGCGATCATCGGCGCGGGCATCCTCTCGATGATTCTGGCGCCGATGGTGAGCAAGCTGCTGCGCTTTTTCCCACCGGTGGTCACGGGCAGCATCATCGCGATCATCGGCATCAGCCTGATGCGGGTGGGGGTGGGCTGGGCGATGGGCGGCCCGGCCCCGATGGCGCAGAGCGTGGACGTGTCCCAGTTGGCGGCGATGGTCGACAGCGCTCGCGCTGCGGCCGCTGAGGCCGGCACCGAGCTGACCCGCCTGCCCGGGCCCATCCCGATGAAGGACAACCCGAACTACGCTGCGCTGGACAACCTGGCGATCGCCGGCGCGGTGCTGGCGGTCATCTTGCTGCTGGTGAAGTACACGCGCGGCTTTGTGGCCAACATCGCGGTGTTGCTGGGCATCGTGGCCGGCTGTGCGATCGCGATCGCGCTGGGCAAGATGGATTTCGCCAAGGTGGCCCAGGCGCACTGGTTCGATGTGGTCACCCCGTTGGCCTTCGGTCTGCCCAGCTTCGACATCGTGATGATCCTGACGATGACGCTGGTGATGATCGTCGTGATGATCGAGTCCACCGGCATGTTCCTGGCCCTGTCGGAGATCACCGGCCGGCGCATCAGCCAGACCGAGCTGGCCGCGGGGCTGCGCACCGATGGGCTGGGCACGCTGATCGGCGGCATCTTCAATACCTTCCCCTACACGAGCTTCTCGCAAAACGTGGGCCTGGTGGGCGTCACCGGTGTCAAGAGCCGCTGGGTGTGCGTGGCCGGCGGCTTGATCATGATCGTGCTGGGCATGTTGCCCAAGATGGCGGCCTTCGTCGAATCCATCCCGACGTTCGTGCTGGGCGGGGCCGGCCTGGTGATGTTCGGCATGGTGGCGGCCACCGGCATCCGCATCCTCTCGACGGTGGACTACCGCAGCAACCGCAACAACCTCTACATCGTGGCGCTGTCGATAGGTTTCGGCCTGATCCCGCTCGTGGCCCCGCGCTGGACGCAGCAGATGGCCCATGGCCTGCACCCGCTGCTGGAAAGCGGCATCCTGCTCACGGCCATCGCTGCGGTGTCGCTGAACCTCTTCTTCAACGGCACGCGCGGCGACACGGCCGGCGCGATCGAGGCGGCCAAGACGGCCGAGGCGCACTGAGGAGCGGCGGCCGGCGGCCGGCTCAGGCCGCGGTGATGCGCAGCAGGTTGGTGCTGCCGCTTTCACCGAAGGGCAGGCCGGCGATCCTCACCAGAGGGTCACCGGGACGGGCCAGACCTTCGCGCCGGGCCCGTTCTCAGGCCAGCTCGGTTATCTCGCAGGCCTGTGGCACTTCGTCGAGGCGCACCGAGTGCACGCCCCAGCCCAGGGTGGGCTGGCGTGCCGCCGCACGGGTGGGGGTGAGGCTCAGGACGGGCGCGTGCGACCACCACCGCATGTGCGATGCGGGATCATGAAAGGCTCGGGTCCGCCGCCTCGATGATGAGGGCGCGGAAGTCGTTGACGTTGGTGAGCGTG
>NZ_JBKBVU010000112.1:0-11004 GCF_046289365.1 Caldimonas sp.
TCAGGGCCGCAACGACTACCTGATGAGCCGCCTCGGCGCGGCGATTCCGGCTTTCCGAGGCGTGCTGTCGATCGTGGCGCGCAAGATCCTGTTCGCGGCCAACAACCCCTACCTCAAGCCCTGGGCGGTGCGGGTGCGGCGCTTCATGGAGGGCTGGCACGGTGAGCCCTGGATGCAATGGGAAGCCGAAGTGCGCAGCTGGGATGCCGACAGTGGCGCTTACGTGACCGTCGGCATGAACCCGGCGCACATCCTGGTGCAGTGCCTGACCGACCCGCATTGGGGCATGGGCTATCCGGCGAGCGCCATCGGATCGAGCTTCTGGAGCGCGGCCTGGGCCCTGTCCAGCGAAGGCTTTGGCCTGAACCTGATCTGGACACGCCAGCAGCCGATCGAGGCCTTCATCGCCCAGGTGCTCGACCACATCGGTGGCGTCCTCTACATCGACCCCGAAACGGGCCTCTTCGAGCTGAAACTGCTGCGCGACGACTACTGGATCGACGGCCTGCCGGTGCTCGGGCCCGATGAGATCGCGCGCATGGAGCGCTTCGAGCGCGCCCAGTGGGGGGAACTGCCCAACGACATCACTGTGGTCTACACCGACTGGGCCACGGGCAAGGAAGCCACCGTCTCGGTGCAAAACCTCGCAGCCATCCAACTGCAAGGCGGCGTCATCAACCAGCGCCGCGACTATCCGGGCGTGAACTATGGGCCGCTGGCCGCGCGCCTGGCCTTGCGCGATCTGCGGGCGCTGGGCTCGCCGCTGGCGCGCATGACCTTGACCGTCTCCTCCGGCGCCCTGGCGCGGCCGCCCTTGCCGGGCGATGTGTTCATCCTGCACTGGCCGCGGCTTGGCATCGAGCGCATGGTCGTGCGTGTCGTTGGCATCGACACCGGCGCGCTGGGCGCGGGCGAATGGCGCATCGAGGCGGTGGAGGACGTGTTCGGCATGAGCAGCACCGTGCTCACGCCCCCGCCGCCACCGGTCGAGGAGCCGCCCCTCGTGCCGCTGCCGCCGGCCTTGGTGCTGGCGGTCGAGGTGCCGTACTGGGAGCTTGCCAGGCGCATGAGCCGCGCCGAACTCGACTACCTCACCGACACCGACACCTACGTCGGGGCGCTGGCGGTCGCAGGCGGCAGCGGGCAACTGAACTGGCTGCTGGCCACCGGTGCGTCCGCAGGCAGCCTCGCGCCGGTCGTGGGCGAAGACTACGCGCCCTTGCTGCGGCTCGAGGCCGCCTTGCCGGTGAGCGAAGCCGATGCGCTCGCGGTGCCGGTGACGGCCCTGGCCAGCCCCGAGCGGCTCGCGGTGGGTGATTACGCCTATCTGGTCGATGCGGCAGGCCAGATCCGCGAGGCGGTGGCCATCCTCGCCTTCGATGCCGGCGCGGGCACGGTGGATCTGGCGCGCGGCGTGCTCGACACCACGCCGCAGGCCCATCCGGCCGGCACGCGGCTCATTGGGGTCGGCGAGTGGCTGGCCGGCGAGGCCGCCGAACGCGCCCCGGGCGAGTCGGTGTTCGTGGCCGCCATTCCGCGCACTTCGACCGGTCAGGGCGCGTCCGTCTTGGCGACCAACGGCCAGCCGCTGCTGCTATCTGGCCGGCAGGGCCGGCCCTATCCGCCGGGGCGCATCCGCATGAACGGCCAGCGCGAGCCCGCCGTCGTAGCAGGCGACATCGTCCTCACCTGGACCCACCGCGACCGCACCCAGCAGACCGCCTACCTGGTCCAGCAAGACGAGGGCGACATCGGCCCCGAGCCCGGTACCACCTACACCGTGCGCATCCGCGACCGCGACGGCGTGTTGGTGCGCACCGAGGGCGGCCTCACCGGCAACGGCTGGACCTGGGATGTGGCGGGTGCCGCCGTGGATGCTGGCACGGCAGGTGATCGCATCACCGTCGAGATCGAAGCCGAGCGCGAGGGGCTTGCGAGCTGGCAGGCCCAGGCGAGAGCCGTCGAGCGCGCCGGCTACGGCCTGCGCTGGGGGCAGTACTGGGGAGGCGTGTGATGCAGACCATTGACATGCACCCGTCCCCGCGCATCGACGTGCACCTGCTCACGCTCGACGAGCCCGCCGAATGGCGCGAGGCCTGCATCGAGAGCCTCGAAGGCGCGCCGATCCGGCTGCACGTGTTGCCGGGCCTTCCCGGCCGGATCGGTGAGGCGCGCGCAGCAGGCTACGCGCGAGGAACCTTGCCGCTGGTGTCCTTCGTCGATCCCGACGATCTCTATGAAGCCAGTGCCTTCGCGCAGCTGGCCGATGCCCTCGATGCTTGCCCGCAGGCGGTGCTCGCCTACACCGACGAGGCGCTGATGGACGAAGCGGGACGACCCTTGGGGCTGCGGCGCCTCGCCTACAGCGCCTTCCAGCACGCCCACTCGGCCAGCCATGTGCACGGTCTGATCGTGATGCGTCGCGCCGCGGTCGAGACCGTGCTCGCCGCCACCACCGACATCCACCCCCTGGCCGACTGGCTGCTGACCCGGCTGGTGGCCTGGCGCGGCGCGGTACTGCATCTGCCGATCGTCGGGCGGCACTGGCGGCAACACCCGCGGCAAGTCCATCGCACCGCAGACCTGGCTGTCGCGCGGCGCATCCGGCACACGATCGAGAGCGCCACGAACCCCTGGAGATAGACCATGCCATCGACTGACCCGAACCTGGGGCTTGCCTACGGCTGGACGCTGGGCGAATCCGGCTGGCACACGCAGATGGATGCCAACTTGAAGCGCCTGGGCGCCATCGTCGGCCTGTCCGTCAAAGACCGCGACCTCACCGCGCCGCCGGCGAGTCCCGCCAACGGTGACCGCTACCTCATCCCCGCCGGCGCGACCGGCGCCTGGGCTGGCAAGACGGGCCAGATCGCTGTGCGCATCGCCGGCAGCTGGGAGTACCACGCGCCGCAGATCGGGTGGCTGGCCTACATCGAGGACGAGGACAAGCTCGCCGTCTTCAAGCCCGGCGGCTGGAGCGCGGGCATCGCACTCTGAATTTCCCTTCTTCCCCCACCAGAAACCCGCCCACGAGGCGGGTTTCGCATTTGTTGGAGCACAGCTATGACCGAACCGACCCAACCACCCGCCCTCGTCGAGAACATGCTGCTCTTGCGCCGCGAGGACTTCGATGAACTGCTCGACCGTGCCGCCGAGCGCGGGGCCGAGCGGGTCTTGTCTCACCTTGGCCTGGAGAACGGCAGTGCCGCGAAGGACATCCGCGAGCTGCGCGACCTGCTCGAAGCCTGGCGCGATGCCCGCCGCACCGCGTGGCAGACCGCCGTCAAGGTCGTCACCACCGGGATTCTCGCCGCGCTGCTGGTGGGGGCCGCCATCAAGTTGAAGCTGATGGGAGGCGGCCAATGATCGAGACCTTGCTCGGAGGTCTGCTTGGCGGGGCCTTCCGTCTGGCACCCGAGGTCCTCAAGTGGCTGGACCGCAAGGGTGAGCGCAGCCATGAACTCGCCATGCAGGACAAGGCCTTGGAGTTCGAGAAGCTGCGCGGTGCGCAGCGCATGGCCGAGATCGGCGCCGGCGCGGACGCAGCATGGAACACCGGGGCCATCGAGGCCCTGCGGGAGTCGGTCGCCGCCCAGGGCCAGCGGACCCGCGTGCGCTGGGCTGATGCGCTCTCAAGCAGCGTCCGTCCGGTGATCACCTACTGGTTCATGGCGCTCTATTGCGCGGCCAAGACCGCAGCGTTCGTAGGCGCCGTCGATGCGGGCGCCGAGTGGATGGCGGCCATCCAGGCGGCCTGGACCGACGCCGATCAGGCGCTGTGGGCCGGGGTGCTGAACTTCTGGTTCCTCGGCCGCGTGTTCGACCGGGTGCGGCCATGATCGCGGTTCCGCAAACCGCCATCGACCTGGCCAAGCGTTTCGAGGGCTTCCACCGCGTGCCGAAAAGCGATCCCGGCCGCGCGCATCCCTATGTCTGCCCGGCTGGATACTGGACCATTGGCTACGGCCACCTCTGCGATCCGAAGCACCCGCCGATCACGGAGGCTCTGGCGGAGCGCTACCTGGCGGAAGACCTCAGGATCGCGCTGGCTGCGACGTTGCGCTGCTGCCCGGTGCTGGCGACCGAGCCCGAGGGGCGGCTGGCTGCCATCGTCGACTTCACGTTCAACCTTGGCGCGGGTCGGCTGCAGACATCGACGCTGCGGCGGCGGGTGAACCAGCGAGATTGGGTTGCGGCCAGTCAGGAATTGCGCCGCTGGGTCTATGGCGGAGGAAAAATGCTGCCTGGGCTGGTCGCCAGACGCGCGGCAGAGGCTGCATTCCTCTCATGCTCGATTATTTCTTAGCCTTCGACTACGGTTGTGCTGGCGCCTTGCCTAGGCTCGGCACATGTAGGGGACTTGTGCGGGATAGGAATGCTAACCCGCACCACTGTGGCATTTCTCATTAGATCACTTAGATTTCCGGAAACAGCCGTGCTGGTGAGCGAAGCGTTACCCGCCGACGAATTGGATTGAAAAAATCCTCGAGCATCTGCAGTGGGGTGAAAGTAGTTCATGACGTCTTTCTCCAGCCTTCGAATCTTCGATTGTCATTGATCATGTCTTGCATAAAAGGCCCAGCTGGCCCAACTTGCTGGGTGACCGTTTTTGTCAACGTGCCTTCCGACAGAAACTTGTGACTTCCCGTCTTGACGCTTTCGATAGCCGCTCGCGGAAGTGTATAGTCAGTCGTCTGGTTCGCGCCCAACAGGCTGTATGGATCGTATGGCTCCAACAGCTTAAGCTCATCCACATAGCTGAGATGCAGCTTCCTCAATAGACCATAGAGCTCTTCAGATGGATTCTCGATATTAAGACCAAGTTCACGAGCCTCTCTTCGATTGATAGTGTAATCATGGCTCCCGGACTCAGCGCAAAGAAAATCAATGATTTCTTTGGTCTTTTGTTCGTCGTCCACTTGGCGTTTTAGGAGCTTCTTGGCCAGAAATCTAATTTGCTCCCGAGATCGGAATATTTGACCAAGGACGAGAGGATGAACTTTATTTGACAGGTCAACAAGGATTTGAGTGAGACTGGACGCATCCTTGATGCCAAGCTCCGTTGCCGCATCCAAATAGCCTCTGATCGCCTCCACGCTAACTGGCGCTTTGACGTGAGGTGCATTGGGTATCAGCGGATTGAGAGGGTGATTAATGCTTGGGTCAATCGGCCCGAGAGCTGCTTGCTTCGTCATAACAATCTTATTTGCACCGAGCGAAATCAACGTTCCGGCGCTTAAGGCCTTCGCGGTAATGATCACCTCGAGTTCGTCGCAGAATGTATGAAGCAAGTTCACAAGCCGCCAAGCAGCGGCTGTATCTCCTCCATTCGTATAAAGAAGTAACGATATCTTTTTTGTTGGGCCGATGTCGTCCAGATGTTCAACAAATAAATCTATAATCTCGGGTGAGATCTGAGTTTCCAGCTGACGCCTATCCCCGGTTACATAGGAGATAACCGTAGAGTCTCTGCTTTCCGCAATGGCTTTCAGCGTTGATTTTCTGGACTTATAGCTCGACACTGGACTATCCCTTCATCTTGTTTCGTGGCATCTGCGAAACACTGACTCGTACTGATCTGTACATAGTACCAACGCTATGAGGCATTGGTGCCAGTTTCATCAGGCGAAATCTCGACGTAGCCGATCAACTCCGCTGAATAGCTGCCATCCCCATTCGCCGCCCCCTTGTGCTTCAGCTCCCGCTGCAAGGTCGGCTCGACCGCGCGGGCGAAGAGCTCGAGCCGCTCTTCTGGAGCGAACCTCGGCGAAGTGGTCGGTGCCTGCAGGTAGCGCTCGGCCTGTCGCTCAACCGCAGGTACGCGAGCACCGTCCTGCCTGACAGCGATCGGTTGAACCACGACTCGGCGCTCGCCGTTTCCAATCGATGCTTCGACCATCCAGAGTGACAACAGGATCGGGGTGTCAACGTCGCCCGTCACGGCAATCCCGACGTCCTCCGGCGGCATGCTGCGCCAGCGGCCCAATTCTTCCTGGATCAGCGGGTGATCAAGGCCGAGCAGCTCAACATCATCGCGGCTCGTGGCGGTGTCGCGGTTCAATGTGAAACGGGCGCGACGAGCGCCATCAACGGTTACCAGATCGTAGGTCTCGTCGTCGACCTTGATGAGCTTCTGTTGACGTTCGGTGGCAGCTGCAGACAGAAACCGTACCAAGCGATCCAAGCTCGACGACACGTCCGAGAATGGCTTGTAGTCATCAAGACTGAAGCCTTCCAGGTCCTGGAAGAGGTCGAACACGACTTGCCTTGCCTCACGTGAGTTCGACAACGCCGCTTCCAGCTCGACCTGGGTCCTCTTGAGCTCTGGGTCTGAGAGCGCCTCCTGGTAGAGGCGGTCGTAGTTCAGGCGCTCAGAAAGTTGCCCAAGAATCTGCGCTCGCAGATCTTCGGCGACATTGCCCTGGTCGTCGACCTTGCCGACCGTGCGAGCGATCTCAGTGAGCTTCTCATCGAGCAACAGGAAGATGCGGCCCTCGATGGTGTCCGAAAGGACCAGGTTGTAGACCTGCGCCGTGTGGTTCTGGCCATAGCGGTGGATGCGGCCGATACGCTGCTCCACATCCATCGGATTCCACGGCAGGTCGAAATTGAACAGGATGCGCGCGAACTGAAGATTGATGCCCTCCCGGCCGGCCGCGGTGCAGACCAGCACCCGAGGACCATCCTTCTGACGGAAGCGACGCTCGGCAGCAACCTTGGCTCCGTGGTCGCCACCCCGGAGCACGACGACTCCCTGGCCGGGGTAGGCTTGCTCGATCTCGCGTGCAATTAGGTCTACCGTGCCGAGATACGTGGCGAATACGACGACCTTTTCATTCGGGTTCTGTCGCCAGAGGTAACCCAATCCGTCAAGCAGCTTTTGCGCCTTCGTTTCTCGTTGGGCTGGAAAGATCTTGAGCAGGTCCCCGATGCGCAGGCGCTCTTCGGGCAGATGCATCTCGACCACCGCCGATGCCACATCCTCTGCGTGCGTCGCGGAGTATTCGCTGCCGTAGGGGTCTGACGCCAGCTCCAGCGCCTCTTCATCCAGCCGTTTCACCAGGCGATACTTGAGATCGGCCAGCACCCGATCCACCTCGCTGCGACCGATGCTGTCTCGGGGAAGCTGGAACTCCTGATGGATGAGATCCCGCGCCTCGTCCATGAGGCGTTCGCGACCCTCGATGTCGAGTTCCTTGTCGCGCAGCAGCGCTTCGTGGATCGTCAGCATCAACAGCCGTCGTTTCAGCGTCCGCCGAACAGCGGCGAAGCTCGACGCGGCGATCTTCTGGAAGATTGCCATCAGGAAGCCGAGTGCCTTCCCTTTACTTCCTTGCCGCCGAGCGAGGTCGAAGCCGTCTTCCAAGTACTCCCGCAATTTCTCGTAGAACAGGCGCTCTTCCTGGTTCATCAGGAAAGATTCGGTATGAACCCAGCGCCGTGCGAAGAGCGGTGAACCGTCCGGTTGGCATGCATCGGCTTTCGTGCGCCTGAACATCACGGTGTTGAGACGATGGCGGTTTTCCACCATGTCCTCCGGACTGGTAAACAAGGTGGGATTCAACAGCTGGATCAGCATCCAGAACTGGAAATGATTGCCCTGGTGCGGCGTGGCCGACAGCAGGAGCAGGTCCCTCGAGTGGTCCTTCAACGCTTCTGCCAGCTTGTAGTTCTCTGTCTTTCGCACCTTGCCGCCGTTGCGGTACGCGGTCAGGTGATGCGCTTCGTCGAATACCACCAGGTCCCAGCGCGGTGCTTCCAAGAGGCGCTTGATGCGCGCTGGTCGCTTCAGGGTGTCGATGCTGGCGATCAGGCGGTCGTGCTTGGCAAAGGCATTTGTCTTCCGGTCGGTGATGTCCCCCTCGGAGCCGAACACCTCGAAGTCGAGGTTGAAAACCTCGTTCAGCTCGCGGTGCCAGTTATTCACCAAGCCGGCAGGCACCACCATCAGCGCACGAGTCAGCTCGCCCCGGCTCGCCAGTTCCCGCAGGATGAGCGCAGTTTCGATGGTCTTGCCCAAGCCCACTTCGTCCGCGATCAAGTAGCGGCGCGGAGATGCGGTGGCGACACGATGCGTCAACACCACTTGGTGCGGCAGCAGATCGATCTTGGCCGAGGTCAGCGCCGAGGCGCTCTCCATGATCGGCAAGGCGTGCGCCTCAAAGGACAACCACGCCCGGCGCGCGCGGTCAGCCCCGCCAGCAACGGCGCGCAAGATGCGCTCGGTACGCGTGAGCTCACGCCTGACGGAGCCAACCGGCACACGGCGCTCACCGACGCTGAAGAATGCGCGCAGATAGCCGTCGCGCGCAGGGTCAAGAACAACGCCCTGGCCGAATTCGTGATGGGTGATCCGCTCGCCGGGCTGGAACACGAGGTCTGCTTGCACGCGCCGCCCTCAGGTGATGCGCAGGTGGAACAGGCCCGCCGGCTTGGCGCCCTCACGCAGAAGGATCTCCTGCGGGTACTCGTTGGCCTCGCCCCAAAGGATGCGGCCAAAGTCCAGGTGGCTTCCTCGGTGCGGCGCCTCGCAAAGCCAGGTCACCGCATCGGTGGCAGGGTTGGTCTTCAGCCGCTCGCGTGCCGATGGCATCCAGAAGCTCAGGGCCGCCTGCCCCTCGTAGTACGACTGGAAAGACAGGACGGCAGGCTTGATCACGTCAAGCAGCCAGACTTCGGCGTCGTCAGGCGAGAGCAGGTCAAGGCTGCCGTCCAGCCCGGCCACCACCAGCGTGTCGCCACCGTTGCTGGGCAGATCGTCGGACCAGTGCCCAACGGCCTGTAGAAACTGGCGCAGGCTCCACACCTCGGGCGCTGTGCAGACAAGGTTGCGGGCCTCCTCGTCCCAAATCCAGCTCGAGCCGCGCCGCCGCCATCCGGTGTCGAGCGTTTGCCTCATAGCTCGTATTCCTCAAAGAGCGATCCCTGGGTGGGCTTCACCGCTTGGCTGGCAGCCCACGCGTTGTAGATCGACACGGCGCGGGAGGCGGCGTTGCGCGTGGCCTGATCCGGGCCGTTGCGATACAGCCACTCCAACAGAGGCTTCAGCGCCACGTGCGGCTTGAAGTTCTCGTTCTTGAGCGTGTCCGACGCATTGATGCCGCTGCCGTCGAAGCAGGCGCCGATCAGTACCAGCGCCTGGTCCAAGTCTGACGTCAAACGCCGCCGATGCTTCCCCACCCAACCCTGGGCCACCGTAAGCGGCGGCGTGCGGTAATAGACCTTGCTCTTCTCGTACACCCACCCGCGTTCGACGAAATCATCAGGGGTGGCGGTCGTGCCGCGCAGGAACTTTTGCACCTGGTCGCGCGGTAGTTCACCCTTCCGGCCAAAGGTACGCAGAAAGAGGCGTGTCATCGGTTCGCAATGGGGCGGTGGCGCCTCTTCGCCCTTGGTGCTTCCGTCCTCGATCAGCTGGTTGATACCGACCAGCGCGTCCTTCACCGAGATCGTGCGGCCCTCGTCCACATAGACCTTGCCGTAGTGACGTGAGAAATACTCCAGCGCCTTGCCGCGGCGGATCACCTGCAGATCGGCAGCGGGCAGGCCCTCTTTGGCGTGGTTCTCCAGCATCGCCTGGAGCTGGCGCACATCGGCCATGACCTCGCGACGCATGCGGCCCCAGCTCACGGGCTTCGGCTCTTCGGTGCGCTTGCGACAGACGTGAATGATGTCGTACTCGATGGTCTTGGAGCCGAATTCACCCTCACCCTTGGTCTCGTCGGAGCGGATCGGGTAGGTGGCCTCGAGGTAGAAGCCCGCATCGAACAGCGACTCCAGCACTGCCACCCAGGGTTCGTCCTCGCTGTGGTGGAAGGTGAAGGCGAGGATGCCACCGGGCTTGAGGATGCGGTGCGCCTCGCGCCAGCACTGGGTGAGCAGCCGCTGATAAAAGCCGTCAGGGTCTTCCGGCTCACGGGCCTTGTTGGCCACCGCCTCAAGTGACTTCGGCGTGTAGTCCGCGCTGAAGTACTCCGGGTACTTGCCCTTGAGCGCCAAGCGCAGCCAAACGTAGAAGAAGTCGGCCAGCTCTGAGTAGTGCAGCAGGCCGCCGAAAGGTGGGTCGGTGATGACCAGATCAAGGCTGCCGGCTTCAATCCGTGCGAGGTCCGTCGAGGAACCCTGAAATACGGTGACATCGCCCACCGGGTCACCAGGGAAGACCTTTTCGCTCTTGCCGCTTATTTCACCAGCCAGCGCGTTGTCCTTGCGCCGGAGGGCCTCGGCGCTCACCGCTTCCCAGGGATCGATGGCCCAATCGCGACCTTCGAGAATGCCTTCGACACTTGAAGCCCAATTCCCTCGACCCAACGCCGGAAACACGCAGTTCTCAACCACGGTCGACTTAGGGTGGTAGTTGTTGTTCGAGAACATCGGCTCTGGGGTATCGCGCTGCGGATTCCAGAAGCTGAACAGACACTGGTTCCGCAAATACTGCTGAAACGCCCCCAGCACATACTCACGCACAGTCCAGTCGTAGTTACCGACTTCGACGATAGCTTTGAGCAGCTGCGCATGCACCAGCAGCTGGCGAGGGTTGAACATCGTCCACCAATGCGTGAAGCCGTGGCCTTCTCGGATGTCGCCGTTGGCGATGCCGGTCATAAAGCCATAGGGCACCGCTGATCGCGGCCAGTAGTCTCTGAGGTCCGCATCCTTGCGCGCCTCCCACTCCGCGCTGGCGGCGTCGTACTGGCGGGCGAGCTTTTCATCGAACGGCGCGAAGAAGCGGCCGTTGTAGGGTTTGCGCGCTTCATCGCGCTTAGGCGCATAACCCTGCACCGCATAGGCAGCCATCGGCCCCGTTTTGCCGCTGGCCTTCACGGTGGCCAGTACATCTTGGACAGTGCCACAAGCGGCACAGGCGTAGTTGGAACGCTTAGGGAAGGTCTGCACAACACCCGCCGTAGCGTGAGTTGATGCACTCGATTTCGGATGGCGGCGTTTTCAGGCTCGCGAAGTCGGTTTGAAGGCCGATTTCGCCCCGATTCGCGGCCCCCTGGC
>NZ_JBKBVU010000331.1:0-2115 GCF_046289365.1 Caldimonas sp.
TGGCCCGTGGCCTGCTGATGCCGGGCCGCGGCGCTGCGCCAGGCCCAGGACAAGCCCAGGCCGGCGAGCAGGGCCCAGCCGGCGCCCGACCAGGCGGCATGCTCGGCCGGCCAGGCGAACCAGAAGCCGCGCTGCGTGGCGAAGAACCAGTCGCCCAGCGTGAGGGCCTCGCGCACCGGCGGCAGCAGCTCGGTGAACAGGCCATACCACACGAAGAGCTGCAGCAGCAGCGGCACGTTGCGCATCACCTCGACATAGCCCGAGGCCAGCCGGGCCAGCAGCCAGTTGCTCGACAGCCGGGCGATGCCGATCAGCGTGCCCAGCACCGTGGCCAGCACGATGCCCAGTGCGGCCACCTTCAGCGTGTTGAGCAGGCCCACCGCAAACGCGCGTGCATAGGTGTGGGTGGCGTCGTAGGCGATCAGGGTTTCGGCGATCTCGAAGCCGGCCTCACGGCCGAGGAAGCCGAAGCCCACCTGGATCTGCCGCGTGGACAGGTTGTGCAGGGTGTTGGACACCAGGTACCAGCCCACGCCGATCACGGCGGCCAGCAGCAGCACCTGGTAGACGATGCCGCGGACACGTTCGTTGCTGAACATCGGTGCGTCGACCTCTTGAGCGGGACGGGATGCGTGGATGCAAGGCGGCCCGCTTGCGCGGGCCGCCGACCTCAGGGCAGGGGAACGGGCCGGGTCAGCGCAACGGCGGCGCGTACATCAGGCCGCCGTCCTTCCACAGCGCGTTCTGGCCCCGCTCCAGGCCCAGCGGGCCGATGTTGCGCTGGTAAATCTCGCCATAGTTGCCCACGGCCTTGATCGCGCGCACCAGCCAGTCGTTGTCCAGCCCCAGGCCCTTGCCCACGTCGCCCGAGACGCCGACGATACGCTGCACCTGCGGGTCCTTGGATTCGGCCTTGAGCTTGTCCACGTTCGCCGAGGTGACGCCGTATTCCTCGGCTTCGATCAGACCGAAGAGCGTCCACTTCACGATGGTGAAGAACTCCCAGTCGCCGCGCCGCACCATCGGGCCCAGGGGCTCCTTGGAGATCGCGTCGGGCAGGATCACCAGGTCGTCCTTGTTGGGCGCAGCCAGGCGCGTGGCGGCCAGGCCCGAGATGTCGGTGGTGAAGACGTCGCAGCGCCCGGCGAAGAAGGCCTGCTGGATCTGCGCCAGATCGCTGATCACCACCGGCTTGAACGTCATGCGTTTGCTGCGGAAGTAGTCGCTCAGGTTCAGCTCGGTCGTGGTGCCGGGCTGCACGCAGATGGTGGCGCCGTTGAGCTGCGAGGCGTTCTTCACATTGGCCGACTTCTTCACCATGAAGCCCTGGCCGTCATAAAACCAGGTGCCGGCGAAGACCGAACCCAGCGTCGAGTCGCGCGAGGACGTCCAGGTGGTGTTGCGCGAGAGGATGTCCACCTCGCCCGACTGCAGCACCGTGAAGCGGTTCTGCGTGGTGGTGGGGACGAACTGCACCTTGTTGGGGTCGTTCAGGACGGCGGCGGCCACGGCACGGCAGAAGTCCACGTCCAGGCCCGTCCAGCGGCCCTGGGCATCGGGGGCCGAGAAGCCTTGCAGGCCGCTGTTGACGGCGCAGCGCAGCGTCCCGCGGGACTTGACCGCATCCAGCGTCGGCCCGGCCGAGGCGGAAAGCGGCAGCATCGCGGGAAACGCAACGGCTGCGGCGGCGGCCAGGCCCTTGATCCAACGTGTCTTCATCTCGAGAACCCTTTCCTTTTGCATCTGGCAGGTGGTGCCGCCCCACCGGTTCGGTGCGGCAGCGGACGGTCACGACAGCAGGGCACGGCTTGTGGCGCGCCCAGGCCCAAAGCATGCAAAGAATCGAGGCAAAAGGCTTCATGGGAAACGCCTAGTCCCACAACCCCGCACCGCTTTGCCCCCGCTTCACTCAGGGTTGGCCCCCTCAGGACCAACCCTCGATGCGGGACGACCGATAGGAAGCAAGATCGGGGCCTGGCGTGGTCCCCACGCTGCTGTCTTGGAACGAGCGTCTGGGCGAACCGCCCCCCTTGATGCCTTGTGCTGCGCCGAGCCGCCCCAAGTTTCCTTGACCCCCGCGGGGGCCGGGGTGGGTGCAGCCCGGGCCTGGGGGAG
>NZ_JBKBVU010000332.1:0-2105 GCF_046289365.1 Caldimonas sp.
CGTCGCGCGCGCGGGCTCACGGTCCACCAGCACCAGCCGCGTCGCGCCCAGGCGCAAGACCGTGTGAGCGATGGCGGCGCCTGCCCCACCGGTGCCCAGCACCACCACCTCGGACAGGTCTGCGGCCGGCAGCGCGCGGCGAAAGCCCCAGGCCCAGCCGGTGCCATCGGTGTTGTGGCCCACCAACCGGCCGTTGCGGCACACGACGGTGTTCACGGCTCCCATCGCACGGGCCTCGTCCGACAGCTCGTCCAGCAGCGGGATCACGGCCTGCTTGCACGGGTAGGTGATGTTCAGGCCCGCAAAGCCCATGGTGCGCACCGCCTGGATGAGCCCGGGCAGGGCCTCGACACCCGAGCCCGTGCGGTCCAGGTCGATGAGCTGGTAGTGCAGCCGAAGGCCATGGTGGCGGGCTTCCTCCTCGTGCATGGCCGGTGTCAGCGAACGCTGGATGCCCGCGCCGATGAGGCCGACGAGCACCTTGCGATCGCCGGCACCGGCCGTGCGCACGGGCGCCTCCACGAGGGTGTGGACCACAGTCACGACGATCCTCTCCTTACCTGCGCACCTTGGCCAGCTCGGCGTTGAGCGCGGCCACGGTGTCGGCGCCCACGCTCTGGGTGTGCTTGTCGATGACGGGCTTGACCTTCTCGCGAAAGCGCGCCAACTCCGCCGCGGACAGCTCGGTGACCTGCATACCAGCCTTGCGAAGGTTTTCCAGCGCCACGCTGGCCTGCTGGCGCGACAGTTCACGCTGGAAGCGCGTGGCCTCGGCGGCGGCCTCATTGAAGATGCGCCGTTCGTCGGCGCTCAGGCTGTCCCACAGGCGCTTGCTCACCAGCAGGGCCTGGGGGTTGTACACATGGCGGGTGAGCGTCAGATACTTCTGAACCTCATGGAACTTCGAGGCGTAGATGGTCGTCTCCGGGTTCTCCTGCCCGTCGATGGCCTTCTGTTCGAGCGCGGTGTAGACCTCGGGGAAGGGCATGGGTGTGGCGTTCGCCCCCAACGCGTTGAACAAGTCGATGTAGATCGGCGACTGGATCACGCGGATTTTCAGCCCGGCGATGTCCTCGACCTTGGCCACCGGACGGCGGTTGTTGGTGAGGTTGCGAAAGCCCAGATCCCAATAGCCCAGCCCGATGAGGTTCTTTTCCTCCAGCTTGGCCAGCAGGCTCTTGCCGAAGGGCCCGTCGGTCACGGCGTCGGCCTCCTGCGGCGAGGCGAAGAGGAAGGGGAAGTCGAAAACCGCGAATTCCTTCACCTGGGCCGTGAGGATGCCGGCATTGAGCACCGTCATCTCGACCGTGCCGCCCTGCAGGGCCGACACCGTCTGCAGGTCACCGCCCAGCGTGCCGCCGGGGAACAGACGCACGGTGATCTTGCGACCGGACTTCTGGGCCACCAAGTCGGCGAACTTTTGCGCCCCTTCGGCCTGCGGATGGCCCTTCTGGTTCTGGAAGGCGAACTTGATGGTGCGCTCCTTGACGTCTTGGGCCAGCGTGGCGGTCATGGGTATCAGGGTGGCCAGGCTCAGGCACAGTGCGCGGGTCAGGGTCTTGAATGTCATGGGTGTCTCCTTTGGGGGATGGGGGAGGGAAGGGGCGGCATCAGCCGCCGAACCAGCGGGCCGGGACGGTGACGATCGACGGGAACAGCACCAGCAGGAAGAGCACGGCGGTCTGCGCGGCCATGAAGGGCAGCACGCCGCGGGTGACCTCGTCGAGCTTCATGCGGCCCACGCCGGACACCACGTTGAGCACCGTGCCCACCGGTGGCGTGAGCAGGCCGATGGCATTGACGATGATGAACAGCACCCCGAAATACACCGGGTCGATGCCTGCGGCCTTCACCACCGGCATCAGCACCGGTGTGAGGATCAGGATGGTGGGCGTCATGTCCATGGCCGTGCCCACCACCAGCACGAGCACCAGGATGGCCACCATGAGCAAGGTGGGGCGATCGATGAAAGGTTCCAGCAGGTCGATGACCATCGACGGCAGGTCTGCCACGGTGATCAGCCAGGCGCTGACCATCGCTGCGGCCACCAGGAACATGATCACGGCGCTGGTGCGCGCGGCCGCGACGAAGATCGGGTAGAGCTG
>NZ_JBKBVU010000113.1:0-10816 GCF_046289365.1 Caldimonas sp.
GGCGGTGGCGCTGGCAGGGGTGCTCTGGCTGTTGAGCACCCAGACCCTGCCTGTGCAGGGCCACCTCCCGTGGGTGCCCGAACTCGGCATCGATCTGGCCTGGCGCATCGATGGCCTGTCGGCCCTGATGCTGCTGATGGTCACCGGCGTGGGCACGGCCGTGTTCGTCTATGCCGGGGCCTATCTGGCCGGCCACCCCCAGCAATCGCGTCTGTACGTGCTGCTCACGCTGTTCATGGGCGCGATGATCGGCTGTGTGACCGCCGACAACCTGGTCGTGCTCTTCGTGTTCTGGGAACTCACCAGCCTCACCTCGTTCCTGCTCGTGGGCTTCCACCACACCGACCTGGCCAGCCGCAAGTCGGCACAGCAGGCTTTCCTGGTGACCGCAACGGGAGGCTTGGCCCTGCTCGCAGGACTGCTGCTGCTCGGGCACTTGATGGGCAGCTACTCGCTGTCCGCGGTGATCGAGCGCGTTCCCTACGAGGAAGCCTCACCGGCCCTGACCTTGGCCCTGGTGCTGATCCTCATCGGGGCATTCACCAAGAGCGCGCAGTTTCCCTTCCACTTCTGGCTGCCCAATGCCATGTCGGCGCCCACGCCGGTGTCGGCCTATCTGCACTCGGCCACGATGGTCAAGCTCGGGGTCTATCTGCTGGCACGCCTGGATCCGGCGTTCGGCGAATGGGATCTCTGGGAAATCGCACTGAAGACGGCCGGCTCGCTCACGGCGGCCTGGGGCATGGTGCTGGCCCTGCGTGAGCGCGACCTCAAGCGCATCCTGGCGTGGTCCACCGTGGCCACGCTGGGCACGCTGGTGGTGTTGATCGGCCTGCGCGGCGAGGGCGCCACGGTGGCGGTGGGCGCCCTGCTGCTGGCCCACGCCCTGTACAAGGCGCCGCTGTTTTTCGTCGCGGGCAACATCGACCACGGCACCGGCACGCGCGTGATCGACCGGCTGGGAGGCCTGCGCAAGGCCATGCCTTTCACCGCCGCGGCCGCCCTGCTGGCCGGCATGTCGATGGCCGGGATGCCGCTGTCGTTCGGCTACGTCGTCAAGGACGTGATCCTGGAGGTGAAGAGCGCCGACGATGTTTTCGCCTTCGCTCGCGCGGCCAACACAGTGTTCGGTGCCATCGCGGTGGCGGTGGCCGGCGTCGCCGCGGTGCGAGTGTTCTGGCGGCACCCTGGCACCAACGAAACCCCCGAAGCCCACGAAGGCGGGCCGGCCCTGGTGCTGCCGCCGCTGATCCTCGCCAGCCTGGGCATCGTGCTGGGCCTGTTCCCCTTCTATGTCGACGAACTCCTCGCGCTCGCCGCGGTGGCGATGACCCCCGGCACGCAGGCGACCGTCATCAGCCTGTCGCTGGAGATCGGCCCTTCGCTGGGCTCGCTGGCGGTGACCTTGCTGATCGGTGTGGCGATTTACTTGTTCTGGGATCCGCTGCACCGTCTGTTCGAAGCCGTGGGGCGGCGCGTCGGCCGCATCGGCATGGCGTCCCAGTACGAGCGGCTGCTGTCGGGCATCCCGAAACTTGCAGCACGCTGCACGCGCAGCCTGCAGCATGGCCGCTTGCCTGGCTACATGGCATTGACGGCGGGCACCGTCTCGCTCGGCCTGCTCGTGGCGCTGGGGCCGGCGCTCGTGGCCCTGCCTGGGCCTGCGGCGGGGGCCTGGTCCTGGGGTGTGGCCGGCTCGGTGGTCCTGATCGCCCTGGGCGCTGTGGCTGCGGCACTGCTGCGCGAGCGCCTCACTCTGCTGCTGGCCAGCGGACTGGTGGGCTATGGCAGCGCGACCCTCTTCCTGTTCACGGGCGCGCCGGACCTGGCCTTCACGCAGTTCACGGTGGAAACCGTGTTCGTGGTGGTGGTGGCGGCCGTGCTGCTCCAGCTCAAACGCCTGGGGCGTCCGATGTCCATCGACGAACCGCTGTGGCGCCCGGGGGCCGCTCTGGTCTGTCTGGGGTTTGCCACGCTGGTCACCGCCTTGCTGCTGCTGACGGTGGCCACCCCCTTCGATGACTCGCTGTCCGGATTCTTTGCCGAGCGCAGCGTGCCTGAGGCGTTTGGGCGCAACGTGGTCAACGTGATCCTGGTCGACTTTCGTGCGCTGGACACCCTGGGCGAGATCGCCGTGGTGGCACTGTCGTTTCTGGCCGCGCTGCCGCTGCTGCGCAGTCTGCGCGGCGCCTCTCAGACCAAGCCGGGGGCAGGCTCATGAGTCCGCGCCTTGTGATCCTCGATGTGGTGGCCCGGGCGCTCTATGGGCTCATTCTGGCGGCGTCGGTGTGGGTGCTGCTGCGTGGCCACAACGAACCAGGCGGCGGCTTCATCGGCGCGCTGGTGGCCGTGAGCGCCTCGGTGCTGTGGGGCATCGCCCGCTCGCCTGCTCAGGCGATACACCGGCTGCCCACGGGCTCGCCGGTGAGGCTGGCCGCCCTGGGCGTGTTGGTGGCTGCGGTGTCGGGTCTGCCGGCCCTCGCACAGGGCCAAGCCTTCTTGACCCACTGGTGGGGCGCTCTCGACCTGGGATTCACCGAGCTCAAGATCTCCACGGTGCTGCTGTTCGACATCGGGGTGTATCTGTGCGTGTGGGGCGCGCTGGCCGGTTATGCCCTGGCGCTCATCGACATCGACGAGCCCACGTCCAATGATTCGCGGGAGACTGGATCATGACCTGGCTGCTGGCCGCCGCCGTCTGGATCACTCTGGCCGTGGGCCTGTACCTGGCCCTGTCGCGCGACGTGCTGCGCTGCGTGCTGGGGCTGGCCGTGCTGGGCGCGGGGGCCAACCTCGTGTTGTTCGCCGCGGGCCGCATCGGCTCGACGCAGCCCCCTGTGGTGCCGCTGGGCGAGAGCGTCCTGGCACAGGCGGCAAACCCCCTGCCCCAGGCGCTCGTGCTCACGGCCATCGTGATCGGCTTTGCACTGGTGTGCTTCTCGCTGGTGCTGGTGCTGCGCCTGATCGAGCGCGCGCGCACCGATGACGCGCTGAAGCTGCGCGAAGCCGAACCCGAGCCCACCGACCCGGTCAAGCCGCCGCTGCCCACGCCGCAAGCCGATGCCCGTGCCGGAGGTGCCGCATGAGCACGAGCGCGTTGGCCGTCACCCCGGTGCTGGTGCCGCTGGGCACCGCGATGCTCGCCGCGCTCGCGCAGCAACGCCCCACGGTGCAACAGACCATCAGCTTTGCGGGCATCGCAGCGCTGACCGTCTGTGCCCTGCTGCTGGTGGCCCAGGCCTCTTCGGGCACGCCGGCCGTGGCCCAGTTCGGCGGCTGGGCGGCGCCCTACGGGATCGAATTCGTGGTGGATGGCACCGGCGCCGCGCTCGTGCTGATCACGGCTCTGATGGGCGCGGCCTCGCTGCTGTTCCTGCTGAGTGATGCCGACCCGGGGCCGCGTCATCCGCTGCTGCTGCCGCTGGTGCACGGCGTGCTGGCCGGTGTGGGAGGCTCGTTCTGCACAGCCGACCTCTTCAACCTCTACGTCTGGTTCGAGGTGATGCTGATCTGCTCGGTGGGCCTGTTCGCGATCGGCGCTCGGGTGGACCAGCTCGACGGCACTTTCAAGTACCTGGCGCTCAATCTCTTCGGCACCCTGCTGTTGCTGATGAGCGTGGGCCTGGTCTACGGTGCCACCGGTCACCTGAACTTCGGCGCGCTGGGCGAAGCCTCGGCACAATGGCCGCCGGCCCTGGGCCTGGCCTTGCTGGCCGCGCTGACGCTCGCCTTCCTGATCAAGGCGGGGGCCTTCCCGCTGTTTGCCTGGCTGCCCGCGTCTTATCACACCTTGCCCGCGCCCGTGCTCGCCCTGTTTGCAGGCCTGCTCACCAAGGTGGGCGTGTATGCCGTGCTGCGCACGCTGGGTGACGTGTTCAATCCGGCACCGCAAGTGCTGTACGAAGCCTTGGGGTGGGTGGCCGCGGCAACGATGATCACCGGCGTGCTGGGCGCGGCCTACCACTGGGACATCCGCCGCATCCTGGCCTTCCACATCATCAGCCAGATCGGCTACATCCTGCTGGGCATCGCACTGGCCACGCCCGAGGGCCACGCGGCCACCCTCTTCTACACGCTGCACCACATCGTGGTGAAGGCCAACCTCTTCCTGATCGGCGCCATCGTCTGGGCGCTGACCGGCAGCTACGACCTGCGCCGCATCGGTGGGCTGTATGCGCCCAAGCCGCTGCTGGCCGTGCTCTTTCTCATTCCGGCGCTGTCCCTCGTGGGCATTCCGCCGTTGTCGGGCTTCTGGGCCAAGCTGCTGATCCTGCGCGAAGCCATCGCGCAAGAGCGCATCGTCTGGACCGCAGCCGCCCTGCTGGTGAGCGTGCTCACGCTGTACTCGATGATGAAGATCTGGATGGAGGCCTTCTGGAAGGCCCATCCTGATGAAACCTGGCAGCCCCCGCGCGTGCGCTTGGGGGCAGCCTACCTCGCCACGGCCGGCCTGGCGGCCGTGACCGTGTGGATCAGTCTGTGGCCGCAAAGCCTGCTGGCCTATGCCCAGGCCGCCGTGGACGGCTTCGGCCGCTGAGGATGAGAGGAGGAACCACCGTGGCCATCCTGCGTCACCCTCTGGTCTGCCTGGTGCTGCTGCTGCGCTTCCTGCGCGCCGTGGTCGTCTCGGGCTGGCAAACCGTGCGCGTGATCCTGCGCGCCAGCGGCCCTGCGGGCAAACGCCCGCCGGTGGGCTTCATCCGCATGCGCTTTGCCCCGATGAGCGAGCAAGGCGCCGCCCTGCTGGGCTGCATGATCTCGCTCACCCCGGGCACCACCACCATCGACATCGACATGGAACGCCACGAGATGCTGCTGCACATGCTCGACACCTCTGACGCCGCAGGCGCGGTGGCTGGCATCCGGCGCGAGTTCGAACGCTACCTCGTCATCCTGTTTGGAAAGAGCCCGGCATGATCATGACCTTGCTCGTCCTGAGCGCTCTGGCCGCCTCGGTGCTGGCCACCGTGCGCATCGTCCAAGGGCCCACGCACGCCGATCGCGTGGTGGCGCTGGACATCCTGCTGGCCGCCGGTGTGGCGCTGTGCGTGGCCGCGTCGCTGGCCACGGCACGCACCGTCTTTCTCGACGTGGGGATCGGCCTGGCCCTGGTGGGTTTCGTCGCGACGATCGGCTGGGCCCGCCTGATCGACCGCGCACCGCACAGTCACGTCGAGGAGACCACACCATGAGCGGTGTGTTGGAGATCCTCGCATCGCTGCTGCTGCTGGCCGGTGCTGCCTTGCTGCTGATGGCCGCCTGGGGGGTGATCCGGCTGCCCGATGCCTTGGCCCGCCAGCACGCCGCCACCAAGGCCGGCACCTTGGCACTGGCCTGCGTGTGCCTGGGAGCTGCTGGGTGGGCGCAGGATACGGGCTGGACGATGCGGCTGCTGGCGATCCTGGTGTTTCTGCTGATCACGCTGCCGGTGGCCTCCCACCTGCTGGCCCGGGCCGCGGTGCGTGAAGGCCGGGTCCAGGCCGACATCGATGCCGCTCCCCGAATCGACGACCCGCCCGGCCAGGCTTGATCAGGGGCGGGGCTGGTCGTGCGGCACCGGCGCCTTCGAGGGGCTGCGCAGGTGCATCGCCGCCTTGGCCAGCAGGTTGGCCGACACCGGCGCGGTGACGAAAAGGAACAGCGTGATCAGCAGCTCATGCAGGCTGTAGCGGCCCTCGGCCCAGTTGCTGGCCATGCTGGCCACGAGCACACCTCCCACCCCGAGGGTCGTGGCTTTGGTGGGCGCATGCAGGCGCATGTAGAAATCGGGAAAACGCAGCATGCCGATGGCACCCACCAAGGCAAAGACACCGCCAACCACCAACATCAGCGCGATGACGGCCTGGACGGCCCAATGAAGTTCGTTCCACATCGTCCACCTCACTCAATCACGTCGCCACGGGACAGGTAGCGCGCCAGCGCCACCGTGGAGGCAAAGCCCAGCAAGGCGATGATCAGCGCCGCCTCGAAGAAGAGTTCGGTGCCGAAGCGCATGCCAAAGAGGATCACCAGGGCGACGACGTTGATGTACATCGTGTCCAGGGCCAGCACGCGGTCTGGGGTCTGCGGTCCACGCAGCAGCCGCCACGCACACAGCACCAGTGCCAGGCCCACCGTCGCGAAGGCGAAGTTGAGCGCCCAGTCGATCAGGGGCCATCCGTTCATCCGAAGATCTCCATCAGCGGTTGCTCGTAGCGCTGTTTGATCTGCTCGGCCAGCGCTTGCGGGTCGGCACAGTCGAGCGCGTGCACCAGGATCTCGTGCCGCTCGTCATCGACGATGCACGACACGGTGCCCGGCGTGGTGGTGATGATCGTGGCCAGCAGCGTGATGGCTCCTGGCTGCTGCAGCTTCAAAGGCACGCGCACCCACGCAGGACGGGGGTCCGACGAGGGCGACAGCACGATGCGCGCCACGATGAAGTTGGATACCACGATGTCCCACAGCACGATGAACACGAAGCGCAGCGCCACGACCGGCTTGTGCAGGCGCGTGGCAGGCCCCAGAAAGCCATGCACAAGCCGCGGCACCACCAGCCCCAACACGGCAGCGGCAAGGATGTGTGCCGGGGCCAGGCTTTCCTGAAGCAGCAGCCACACGGCGGCCAGCAGCACCGACAGCACGGGGTGCGCCCCCCAGCGCCCGGGTCCGATCGCCTCCCGGGAGGTGGGTGCCGCGCGAGGGGCGGAAGAAGAAGTGGGACGATTCATCATGGGGTCTCCTGCCGCCCCCGATAGGGGCGGGTCGTCTCGGCCCGTTCGCCACCGTATTCGCTCAGGGCCGCACGGGCGTAGGCGGCGCGGTCGACCAACTGCTCGGCCGTGGCCTGGGTGTAGCGCTGCACAGGGGCGGCCAGCACGCTCAGCGCCACGCTGGCAGCCAGCAGCGAGCACGTGGCCAGGACCAGCTTGGCGCTGGCCCCCGAAGCCCCGCCGGCGGGCAAGTCGTCACGCACATGCCAAAACAGAATGCTGCCGGCACGCGCCAGCCCCACCAAGGTCAGAAAACCGGCCACCAGCAGCACACTCCACACCACAGCCTGCCAGGCATGATTGCTGGCCGCTTCGAGGATCATCAGTTTGCCGATGAAACCCGGCAAAGGCGGCAAGCCCGCGGTGGAGGCTGCCGCCAACAGCAGCATCAGGCCCAGCAGCGTCGGCTGCGCCACCGGCGAGGCCGGCACGAGCTGCGTGGCTGCGTCGCCGCGCTGGGCACCGACGAGCTCGGCCAGCAGGAACAGCCCAGCCGTCACCAGCGTGCTGTTGAGCATGTAGTACAGCGCCGCAGACCAGGCCTGGGTGGAAAACAGGCCCAGGCCGGCCAGCACGGTGCCGACCGAGGCCACCGTGAGCCAGGCCACTAGGCGCGGCAGCGTGCGTGCCGCCAGCGCCCCGGCCACCCCCACGGCGCTGGTGACCAGGGCCAGCGGCAGCAGGACCGGCTCCACGGTGAGGGCGGCGTCCCCAGCCCCTGCACCGAAGACCACGCCGTGCACGCGGACGATGGCATAGACACCCACCTTGGTCATCAGGGCAAAAAGCGCCGCCACCGGCGCACTGGATGCGGCATACGTGGCCGGCAGCCACATGGCCAGGGGCATCAGGGCCGCCTTGAAACCGAACACCACCAGCAGCACCAGCGCCGCGGCCTGCAGCACGACCGACTCGGGCGCCGTCACCTTGGGCACGCGCAGCGCCAGGTCCGCAAGGTTGAGCGTCCCCGTCTTCGCGTAGATGAGCGCCACACCGATCAGAAAAAGCGACGAGGCCGCGAGGTTCAGCACCACATAGTGCACACCCACGCGAAAGCGCTCCTTGCCTTGGCCATGCACCATCAGCACATAGGACGCGATGAGCAGCACCTCGAAGAACACGAAGAGATTGAACAGGTCGCCGGTGATGAAGGCACCGTTCAGGCCCATGAGCTGGAACTGGAAGATGGCATGAAAGTAGCGGCCGCGCGCGTCCCAGCCACCCGTGGCGTACCACAGCACGGGCAGTGCCACGCAGGCGGTGAGCAGCAGCATCATGGCCCCCAGGCGGTCGATGAGCACCAGGATGCCGAATGGCGCGGGCCAGTCGCCGACCTTGTAGGCCCTCAGCTCACCATGGCCGGCCTCGACGGCCAGTCGCGCAGCGATGACCCAGCCCAGGACGGCCGAGGCCAGCGCGATGCGGCGCGCCCACAGCAGCTTGCGATGGCCATGGCCGCCGTGAGGCTCGCCGCCATGGTCGCCCAGCAGGAGCAGCACGACCGCGGTGATCGCCGGCAGCAAGACCGGCAGGATGGGCAGATGGGTGCTGAACCAGTTCATGCGTGCCCTGCCTTGTCCGAACGGCCGTCGACATGATCGCTGCCGTTTTCATGATGGCTGCGCAAAGCCATCTCGATCACGAAGCCCGTGGTGGCAAAGCCGATCACGATGGCGGTGAGCACCAGCGCCTGGGGCAGCGGGTCGGCCACCTGTGCGCCCGGGGTGAGGATGGGCGGCGCGGCGCTCCACAGCCGGCCCATCGCGAAGATGAAGACATTGACCGCATAGCCCAGCAAGGTCAGGCCGATGACGACCGGGAAGGTGCGTCCGCGCAGCAGCAGGTAGATGCCGCAGGCCGTCACCCACCCGATACCGGTGGCCACGAGGAATTCCATCGTCATGCGCTCGCTCCGTTGTCCTTGGACGTTTCCTTGCTGGCCGATCCCAGCACCGACAGCATCAGCATCGTGGCACCGACCACCGTGACATAGACCCCGAGGTCGAACAGGGCCGCGGTGGCCAGCGGCAACTCGCCCAGCACGGGCACGACCGGATGGCCGTGGGCGCTGGTCAGGAAGGGTTCACCGAAGAAGAAGGCCCCCACCCCCGTGAGCCAGGCGATGCCCAAGCCCAGACCGATCCAGCGCACGAAGCGACGACCGGCCGCACCGCGCAGCAGCGCCTCGGCGCGCGCCTGGCCCATGGCCATGTACTGCAGCACCAAAGCCACGGCCGTGATCAGGCCGGCGATGAAGCCCCCACCGGGCAGATTGTGGCCGCGCCAGAAGATGAAGGCGCTCACCACCAAGGCCAGCGGCAGCACGAGGCGCGCCACCACCCGCAGCATGAGCGGCTCCTGGCTGTAACTCCAGGGCCGACCCTGCGGGTCGAGTGTCGGGCGATGCACGCGCAAGCCCTCGAGCAGGGCCAGCACACCCACGGCCGCAATGCCCAGCACGGTGATCTCGCCAAAGGTGTCGTAGCCGCGGAAGTCCACGAGAATGACGTTCACCGCGTTGGTGCCACCGCCTTCGGGCAGGGACTTTTCGAGGAAGTACCAGGAGATGGACTCGTGGTCTCGGGTGAGCATGAGCCAGGCCACCCAGGCCACACCACCGCCGCCGGCGGCCGCCAGCACCGCATCACGCCACTTGCGGCGCGCACTCGACTCAGCCGGGGTGGTCTGCGGCAACAGCGCCAGGCCCATCAGCAGCAGCACCGTGCTGACCACGTCAACCGAAAGCTGCGTCATGGCCAGATCGGGGGCCGACAAGGCCACGAAGGCCAGGGAGGACACCAGGCCCACCGCACCGGCCAGGACGACGGCCGTGAAGCGCTGGCGATGGGCCCGCAACAGCGCCACCCCCACGACCAGCAGGATGAGCCACACCGCCACCGCCACTGCAGGGGCTGGGAGCAGCTCGCGGCCCTGGGCTCCCAGGTTGTCGGCCGCCGGCAGCCAGAACGGCCAGGCCGCCAGCACGATTGCCAGGCCGATCATCCAGGCCAGGTATCGCTGCAGCGAACCGTTCTCGAGGGCGGCCGTGATCCGGCCGGCCAGGCCGAACAGGCCGTCGATGAAGCCCGTGAACACGGCCTTGCCGCTGAAGGCGCGTGGCGCGTGGCGATGCAACCGAGCGCCGGACTGCCAGGCGAAGTAGTAGACGGCACCGCCGCCCACCGCGACCGCGCTCATCAGCAGTGGCAGATTCAGGCCATGCCACAGCGCGGGCTGGAACTGCGGCGGCGGCGCGCCCAGCACCGCGGTGGCCGCGGCCACCACCAGCGGCCCGGTGAGCAGCGCCGGCATCAGGCCCACCGCGATGCAGATCGCCACGAGCAAGGCCACCGGGGCCTTCATGCCCCAGGGAGGTTCATGGGGATGGGCCGGGAGCTCGCGGGCCGGGCCGTTGAAGAACACGTCATGCACCAGGCGCAGCGAGTAGGCCATCGAGAACAGCCCGCCGACGGTGGCCAGCACCGGCACGAGCCAGCTCAGCGAGCCCCAGAACTGCGCCTGCACGGCCTGCTCGAACATCATCTCCTTCGACAGGAAGCCATTGAACGGCGGCAGACCGGCCATCGAGGCCGAGGCCAGCAATGCGAAGCTGCCCATCCACGGCATGGCCTTCATCAGGCCGCCCAGGCGGCGCATGTCGCGCGTGCCGGTTTCGTGGTCGACGATGCCCGCGGTCATGAACAGCGCCGCCTTGAAGCTGGCGTGGTTGAGGATGTGGAAGATGGCCACCACCGCCGACATCGGCGAGGACAGGCCGATCAGGAAGGCGATGAAGCCCAGGTGGCTGACGGTGGAGTAGGCCAGCAGGCCCTTCAGGTCGTGCTTGAACAGGGCCACGAAGGCGGCGAACACCATTGTGACGAGGCCCACGGTGGCAACGATGCCTTCGAACAGGGCGTTGCCGCCGATCACCGGGTACAGCCGCGCCAGCAGGAACAGCCCTGCCTTCACCATCGTGGCCGAGTGCAGGTAGGCCGAGACCGGCGTGGGCGCGGCCATGGCGTGGGGCAGCCAGAAGTGGAAAGGAAACTGCGCGCTCTTGG
>NZ_JBKBVU010000114.1:0-10560 GCF_046289365.1 Caldimonas sp.
GGTGAGGGTGCCGCTCGCGAGGGTGGCGGTCACGCTACCGAGGATCGCCAGGAGCGAGTTGTTCGGCAGGCTGACGTCCAGGCGGAGCGGGTCCGAGTCCGGAGCGTCGTTCAGGAGGTTGAGCGTCGTCATCACGAGCGGCGAGCCGAGCGCGTTGGAGACCGCGCCGCTCAGCAGCCACCGGAGGTGGGGATCGGGGAGGGTAGTGTGGCCTCTGTTTTTGTTACTGGGCCCCACGGCGGGGTCGCAGTAGCGTGCGGCTTCCTTGAAGGACTTGGCCGACCATGAGCCGGTGACGACGAAGTCCACTGCGCCGCCACGCGAAAGGTTGAGCGGCACGATGGCGTTCTCGCCCAGGCCGCCGCCTTGCATGAAGAGCACCTTGAAATGCGCGGGCACGCCCAGCAGTTCGCGCAGGTCGGCTTCGGCCCGGTCGATGATCTCGCCGAACTCGCGGCCACGGTGGCTCATCTCCATCACGCTCATGCCGCTGCCGTGCCAGTCCAGCATCTCGGCGGCGGCCTGTTCGAGCACCGGCTGCGGCAAGGCCGCGGGGCCGGCGGAGAAGTTGTAGGGGCGTTTCATGTCGGCATGGGCTGCAAGGGTCGCAAGGGCAGGCGCGCTGCAGGGCGCCTGCGGGCTGGGGGCGGGCTCAGTCGGAGGCGTTGCCTGAGCCTCCATCGCCTTCGCCGTCGCGCTCGGCGGCGTCGTTCTCGACGATGCGCTGCAGACCCGAGAGCTTGGCACCGTCGTCGAGTGCGATCAGGGTCACCCCCTGGGTGGCGCGGCCCAGCTCGCGGATCTCGGCCACGCGGGTGCGCACCAGCACGCCGCGGTCGGTGATCAGCATGATCTCGTCCTCAGGGCGTACCAGCGTGGCAGCCACGACCTTGCCGTTGCGCTCGCTTTGCTGGATGGCGATCATGCCCTTGGTGCCGCGACCGTGGCGCGTGTACTCGGTGATCGGCGTGCGCTTGCCATAGCCGTTTTCGGTAGCGGTGAGCACGCTCTGGGTCTCGTCCTCGGCCACGAGCATCGCGATCACGCTCTGGCCGTCTTCCAGCATCATGCCGCGCACACCGCGGGCCTGGCGGCCCATCGCGCGCACATCGTTCTCGTCGAAGCGTACGGCCTTGCCGCCATCGGAAAAGAGCATCACGTCGTGATGCCCGTCGGTCAGGGCGGCACCCACGAGGTAGTCGCCCTCATCCAGGTCCACCGCGATGATGCCGGCCTTGCGCGGGTTGCTGAATTCGTCCAGCGCGGTCTTCTTGACGGTGCCCTGGGCCGTGGCCATAAAGACGTAGTGGTCGGCCGGGAAGCTGCGGAACTCACCCGTGAGCGGCAACACGACATTGATCTTCTCGCCGGGCTGCAGCGGGAACATGTTGACGATGGGCTTGCCACGCGAGGCCCGGCCGCCCTGGGGCACCTCCCACACCTTGAGCCAGTAGACCCGGCCGCGGTTGGAGAAGCACAAGATGTAGTCGTGCGTGTTGGCGATGAAGAGCTGGTCGATCCAGTCGTCTTCCTTGGTGGCCGCCGCCTGCTTGCCGCGGCCGCCGCGGCGCTGGGCGCGGTACTCTGCCAGCGGCTGGCTCTTGATGTAGCCGGCATGGCTGAGCGTGACCACCATGTCCTGTGGGGTGATCAGGTCCTCGGTGTCGAGTTCCTGGGCGTTGTGCTCGATTTGGCTGCGACGTGCGCCCACCTTGGTCTGGCCGAACTCCTGTTTCAGTGCGGTGAGCTCCTCGCCGATGATGAACGTGACGCGCTCGGGCTTGGCCAGGATGTCGAGCAGGTCGGCGATCTGGGCCATCACGTCCTTGTATTCGCCGATGATCTTGTCCTGCTCCAGGCCCGTCAGGCGCTGCAGGCGCATTTGCAGGATCTCGCCGGCCTGGTCGTCGGACAGGCGGTACAGGCCGTCGGTCTGCAGGCCGTAGTGCAGGGGCAGGCCCTCGGGGCGGTAGGCCGCGCGGCCGCCGACCGTCTCGCCTTCGGCGCGGGCCAGCATCTCGCGCACGAGCGAGGAGTCCCAGGAGCGTGACATCAGCTCCTGCTTGGCGATCGGAGGGGTCGGCGAGTTCTTGATGATGGTGATGAACTCATCGATGTTGGCCAGGGCCACGGCCAGGCCCTCGAGGATGTGGCCGCGTTCGCGCGCCTTGCGCAGCTCGAACACCGTGCGGCGGGTGACTACCTCGCGGCGGTGTTCGAGGAAGATCTCCAGCAGGTCCTTCAGGTTGCACAGCTTGGGCTGGCCGTCCACGAGGGCGACCATGTTCATCCCGAAGGTGTCCTGCAGTTGCGTCTGCTTGTACAGGTTGTTGAGCACGACCTCGGGCACTTCGCCGCGCTTGAGCTCGATCACCACCCGCATGCCCGACTTGTCGGACTCGTCCTGGATGTGGCTGATGCCCTCGATCTTCTTCTCGTGAACCAGCTCGGCGATACGCTCGAGCAGATTCTTCTTGTTCACCTGGTAGGGGATCTCGTCGACGATGATGGCTTGGCGCGTGCCTTTGTCGATGTCCTCGAAGTGGCAGCGCGCGCGCATCACCACCTTGCCGCGGCCGGTGCGGTAGCCGTCGCGCACGCCCGACAGGCCGTAGATGATGCCGGCGGTGGGGAAATCGGGCGCCGGGATGATCTCCATCAGCTCGTCAACCGTGGCCTGCGGGTTTTTCAGCAGGTGCAGGCAGGCGTCGACCACTTCGTTGAGGTTGTGCGGCGGGATGTTGGTGGCCATGCCCACCGCAATGCCGGCCGAGCCGTTGACCAGCAGGTTGGGCAGCCGCGTGGGCAGCACCAGCGGCTCCTTCTCCGAGCCATCGTAGTTGGGGCCGTAGTCGACGGTTTCCTTGTCGATGTCGGCCAGCATCTCGTGGGCGATCTTGGCCAGGCGGATCTCGGTGTAGCGCATCGCCGCGGCGTTGTCGCCGTCCACCGAGCCGAAGTTGCCCTGGCCATCGACCAGCATGTGGCGCAGCGAGAAGTCCTGCGCCATGCGCACGATGGTGTCGTACACCGCGGAGTCACCGTGCGGGTGGTACTTACCGATCACGTCGCCCACGATACGGGCCGACTTCTTGTAAGGCCGGTTCCAGTCGTTGTTGAGTTCGTGCATCGCGTACAGCACACGCCGGTGCACCGGCTTGAGGCCATCGCGGGCATCGGGCAGGGCGCGGCCCACGATCACGCTCATGGCGTAATCGAGATAGGACCGCCGCATTTCCTCTTCGAGGCTGACGGGGAGGGTTTCTTTGGCGAACTGAGTCATGCGATCCCTGAAGCGGCGGGACAACCGAGCGGTTGTGCGGGAAGGTGTCAGACAACGTCTGACAAACGGTCATTCTAATGGGGCCTGGTTGTCGTGCATGCGCAACAAGTGAGGGTGGGGCCCAGGGGGTGGGGGACAAAAACTTGTTCAAGTGACACGCTATGGCACAATGAATTGTCGATAGTAAAAACTCGCGGTAACGGCGGGTTTCCTGGATCCGTCCCGCTTTTGGTGGACTTTTCGCAGCCTGTCTGCGGCTTTTCTTGCGAGGAGAAACATGAACAAACTGAACAAAGTGGCGGCGCTGTTTGCTTCGGCCGCACTGGCCTCCGGTGCGCTGGCCCAGACGGTTGACAACTGGCGTGCAACCGATGGCACCGTGTGGAAGAACGGTACGAACGAACTGTGCTGGCGTGATGCCACCTGGACTCCCGCCACGGCGGCCCAGGTGTGCGATGGCGCGCTGAAGCCCGCCCAGGCTCCGGCGCCCGCTCCGGCCCCGGCGCCCGCGCCCGCTCCGGCACCCGCTCCGGCCCCGGCCCCGGCGCCCGCTCCGGCCCCGGCGCCGACCAGCGAGAAGGTGACCTTCGCAGCCGATGCCTTCTTCGACTTCGACAAGGCCGTGCTGAAGCCCGAGGGCCGCGCCCGCCTGGACGACCTGGTCGACAAGATCAAGGGCATCAACCTGGAGGTCATCATCGCCGTGGGGCACACCGACTCCGTCGGCAATGACGCCTACAACCAGCGCCTGTCGGTGCGCCGTGCCGAAGCTGTGAAGGCCTACCTGGTTTCCAAGGGTGTCGAGCAAAACCGCGTCTACACCGAAGGCAAGGGCGAGAAGCAGCCCGTGGCCGACAACAGCACCCGCGAAGGCCGCGCCAAGAACCGTCGCGTGGAGATCGAAGTGGTCGGCACCCGCGCCATCAAGCGCTGAGCCACCGCGCTTCGAACGCAAACCCCGCTTCGGCGGGGTTTTTTCTTGATGCCGCGCACTGGGGCACAATGCGCGCCATGAGCGACACCCCCTTCAATGCCGACCCTCAGGAACTGGCCAAATTCAGCGAGCTGGCGCATCGCTGGTGGGATCCAGAAAGCGAGTTCAAGCCGCTGCACCAGATCAATCCGTTGCGACTGGACTGGATCGACGCGCAGGCTGGCCTGAAGGGGCAGCGTGTCGTGGACATCGGCTGCGGTGGGGGCATCCTCAGCGATGCGATGGCCCGTCGGGGCGCACGTGTGCTGGGTATCGACCTGGCCACCAAGCCGCTGCGGGTGGCTCAACTGCATGCCCTGGAAGCTGGCACGCCCGACATCGAGTATCGCGAGGTCTCCGCCGAGGCCCTGGCGGCTGAGCAGCCCGGGCAGTTCGGTGTCGTTACCTGCATGGAGATGCTCGAGCATGTGCCCGATCCGTCCTCCGTCATCCGGGCGGCCGCCACCTTGGCCAAGCCGGGCGGCTGGGTGTTCTTCTCGACGATCAACCGCAACCCCAAGTCCTTCCTCTTCGCCATCGTGGGGGCGGAATACGTGCTCAAACTGCTGCCGCGCGGCACCCACGAATATGCCCGCTTCATCCGTCCGCGCGAGCTGGCGCAGTGGTGTCGTGATGCGGGGCTCGATGTCGTCTCCAGCCGGGGCCTGGAATACAACCCGTTGACGGGACGCTACTGGCTGTCGGACGACACCAGCGTGAACTACCTGTTCGGATGCCGCAAGCCGTGAGCGCGGTCCTGCCGGGCATCCGGGCGGTGCTGTTCGACCTGGACGGCACCCTGGCCGACACCGCTCCCGATCTGGCGGGCGCCGCCAACCGCATGCGGCAGCGGCGGGGCCTGCCGCCCTTGCCGGTGGAGCGCCTGCGGCCGGTGGCTTCGGCCGGCGCACGGGGCATGATCGGCGTGGCGCTGGGCGTGCGCCCCGCAGACTCCGCCTTTGAGGCCCTGCGCGAGGAGTTTCTGGCCGAGTACGCGGCCGCGCTCGATGTCGAGTCCCGTCTGTTCGATGGCGTGCCCGAGCTGCTCGACCGCCTGGACGGGGCCGGACTGCCCTGGGGGGTGGTGACGAACAAGGCGATGCGGTTCACCGGCCCTGTGCTCGAAGCCCTGGGTCTGGCCGAGCGGGCGGCGGTGGTCATCGCGGGCGACACGACGCCTTACGCCAAGCCCCATCCGCAGCCGCTGCTGGAAGCCTGCCGCCGTTTGGCGATTGAGCCGAAAGGCGCGGTGTATGTGGGCGATGATCTGCGCGACATCCAAGCGGCACGAGCTGCCTGCATGCCTAGCGTGGCGGCAGCCTACGGGTATCTCGGGGAGCACGGCGACGTGTCCACCTGGTCGGCCGATCACGTCGTGCCTCATCCGCTGCGAATGCTGGAGCTGCTGGGACTGTGAGCGGCCGGCCGATCTTGAAAACCGGCTTGTCAATCCGACATACAATGCCTATCCCGTTTTCCGGGGCCGACCTGGTTTCGACGTGGGTGCGGATTCGGAACAGGGCATGCCGAGCACCAGTTCGCTCGTTAATCCACTGGAACAAAGTAACTGCGAACGACGAACGTTTCGCCCTCGCCGCTTAATCCCGGCGAGCCTCTCAACGGTTGGCCGATAGGCCGGGCCCGCAAGGGCTGAGAGGTCATTCATATCGGCTGGTCCGCCGCCGGGTCACACGGTGGCGGACGAGATCACGTGACTGGTGGGGTTGGTAGCGTGCTGCTGCGCGACCGCCCCGCGAGACCCAAACCAGCCAGCTAAGCATGTAGAACTGTCCGTTGATGGCTTGCGGACGCGGGTTCGATTCCCGCCGGCTCCACCAATACCCCAAGGCCAACCCTTATCGGTTGGCCTTTTTTCTTGCGCGCTCCCCGTGTGTTGGCGCGGGTTTGCGGCGGGGTCTTGCGGGTGAACCCCTTGCGCGTGGCCGCTCTCGCCGCCTCTCTGGCCTCTCTGTTCTCTACTTTTCGCCCGGTGCCCGTGGAGGACTCCTGGGGCCTGTCCTTGCCGTGAGAAGGACTTAGCCGCGCCGGTTGGCGTCGGCAACTGCCCGGTAGTGGCGACCCAGTTGCCACCCGACAACAAAAAAGCCGCCCGAAGGCGGCGACAAGGCAGTGAGATGACCCGCTAGCTCACCGTGGCCAGCACCCGCATCTGCTCGGCCCAGCCATAGGGCCAGGGTCGGCCCAGCAGCCGCTCCACGGGCAGATCGGGGCCATCGACCAGGCGTTCCACCACCTCCGGGGCCAACAGGGTCAGCCGCATCAGGCGGTGGACCTGGGAGACGTCCATTCCCTCTGCCTCGGCAATCTCGGCGACCGAGGCAAACCGCCCGGTGCTGAGCAGCCGTTGCCAGTGGTGTGCCAGGCCCAGCGCCCGCAGCAGCGCAGTGTCCACGGTCTCGGGGTGCTCGGGCGCGGGGCGGCAGGCCTGAGACTCGGCGTTCGCTGCTGCCCCGGGCGGCGCGATGACCTCGCGCCGGACATTGCGCCGCACCAGCCGCCAGGGCACGAAGGTCTCCAGCTTCACGGCGCCAGCCGGCGCCGGAATCTGGCGCACGACAGGCTCGCCCACGAAGTGTCCGCGGTGTTTGGCGCTCATGTGGCCTCCTCCATGCGCTGCACGATTTCGCGCTGCGCCTGCCAATCCACCGGCAGCGGGTTGCGCTGGAACCACAGCAGGCTCATGCGGCGCGGCTGGCGTCCGGCCAGCAGCATCTCGACGATATCGGGGGCCAGCAAGGTCAGGCGCAGCAGCTCGTTGACCGTGGAGTGGTGCAGCCCCTCGGCGCGAGCGATGGCCGAGCCGCTGGGCATCGCGCCGCTGTCCAGCAGGCGCTGCCAGTGGAAGGCCCGCGCCACCCCCTCGACCAAGGTGCTGTCGTGGACTTCGCGCAGCTCGGGCGGGGCCTGCATCACCTGGCGCACCCCGCGGCGGCGCAGTTTCAGCGGCACAAAGGTTTCAAGCGATCTGTCCCTCATGCCTCGGCCTCCAGCAGCTCGGCGCCGATGCTCCTGGGGGCGAACTCGCCGATCAGGGCGTCCCAGCCCAGCTCGCGCCACTTCACCTTGATGCCCTGCAACTCGCCGGCATAGACCATGTCGATGCGCTCGATCATCAGATTGACGATACGGTGCTGCTCGACCGGGAAGAGCTGATCCCATACGTCGCTCAGCCGCCCCATCGCCATCACGACCGTGGCCTCGTCGATCGGTGTGCCCTGGCGTTGGACATGACGGACGACCGCGGCGATGGATTCGGGGCTGGTCAGCACGGTGCGGATCTGGGCGACCACCGCGGCCTCGATCTCGGCGGCCGGCAGGCGTGCGAAGCCCTTGCCCGGCGCGCCGAACCGCGCCTCGGACTTGGAGACGTAATAGCGGTACTTGCGCCCGTTCTTCTCCGAGTAGGTCGGATACATCCGCTCGCCAGAGGGGGTATACAGCAGCCCGCGCAGCAGCGCGTCGTTGCGCGCGCGGATCTTGGTCTCCACCCCACGGGCGTGGCTGTCACGGGCCAAGACCGCGTGCACCTGATCCCACAGCGCGCGATCGATGATCGGCTCGTGCGCGCCCGGATACCACTGGCCACGGTTGGATAGCTCGCCGAGGTAAATGCGGTTGCGCAGCACCTTGTGGATGTACTTTTTGTCGATGCGCGTGCCGCTGCGCACGCGTCCCTCCTGCGTCGTCCAGGCCTTGGTCGTGATGCCTTCGGCCGTCAGCCGCGCCGCAATCTGCGTCGGCGAGCCGATGGTCCGCATCTCCTCGAAGATGCGCCGCACCACCGCCGCTTCGGTTGGGTTGATTACCAGCTGGCGGTTGACCACGTCGTAGCCGAGGGTGGGCACGCCGCCCATCCACAGCCCTTTCTTCTTGGCGGCGGCGATCTTGTCGCGGATGCGCTCGCCAGTGACCTCGCGCTCGAACTGGGCGAAAGACAACAGGATGTTGAGCGTCAGCCGCCCCATCGAGGTGGTGGTGTTGAACTGCTGGGTGACCGAGACGAAGGAGACGCCGTGTCGCTCGAATACCTCGACCATCTTGGAGAAATCCGACAGGCTGCGTGTCAGGCGGTCGATCTTGTAGACCACGACGATGTCGATGGCACCGCGCTGGATGTCGGCCATCAGACGCTTCAAGGCCGGGCGCTCGGTGTTTCCACCGGAGTAGCCCGGGTCGTCGTAGTCGTCGGCCACGGGGATCCAGCCCTCGCTTCTTTGGCTGGCGATGAAGGCATGGCCCGCTTCCTTCTGCGCGTCGATGGAGTTGAACTCCTGGTCCAGGCGCTCATCTGACGAGACCCGGCAGTACACCGCACAGCGCTTGCGCGCCTTGGTGCTGGCGATCTGGCTGCTGTCCGGCATCACGCACCTCCCTTCAAACCAAAGAACGCCGGCCCCGACCAGTGGGTGCCCGAGATGTGGCGCGCCACCGCGGTCAGGCTCGTGAAGCAGCGACCTTCGTACTCGAAGTGGCCATCGGCGTTGACCGTGACCCGGTGCTCGCGCTCGCCCCACTCGCGCAACAGCACGGTGCCGGGGGCGAAGTCGAACTTGCGCGCGCGGGCACGCAGTTTGATCTTGGAGTGCTTGGCGCCGATGGCCTCCAGGCGCTGGCGGGTTTGGGGGGGCAGGCCGCCGAAGGCTTCCTCCTGCAGCTTGTAGGCAAGGCGCGACTCAACAAAGGTGCGGTTCGGAAACTCCGGTCGGCGCTCGAAGTAGCGATCCCAGAGCGTCCAGAGCTCGGCCATCGGCAGGTGGCCCAGTTCGGCAATCCGTGCGGCGACGCTGGCGTGCTTGTCGTTCATGTCGTTCATCACAACGGCTCCTGTAGAGAGGGGGTTGTATGAACGCGCTGGTGGGGCAGGAAGCCAAGCTCGATGTCGCGCTGGTTTGGCTTCGGTGCGACACGCGTACGGACGATAGCGCTTGCGAGGATGGCAGTGATCTCACCCGCACGCGCGGCGGGGCTCATGTCTGCGGGAGAAGGCAGTTCGAGGTGGTTCATGACGGCTCCAGGGAATCGAAACCGTCATCCATGATGAGCGCCGAAGTCCGAAACAGATCGCAATGCCGATCAATCGGAACGGCGCAGCGAGCTGCGGCGATCGTGCTTCACATTTCTTCGCTCACAGCCTCGGCTGCCGCATTGCTCGCCTCACTGTCATCGACGATGACGGCATCGAGCGGTGTCAGCTTGAGCTGCCACGCCCGTGTGCCGGGCACGGTCTCGATGTATTGGCGCCAGGGCGATCGCTTGCCGGTGAACAGGTTGGCCGGTGATGTGCAGCCGGTACCGTCCATCAGCCGCTTCGTATTGACGTGAGGCGAGCCACTGAGGAATGCCTCCACCAGCCGCTGCAAGACGGTGATGCGTCCTTTGCCAGTGACCTGCCAGGGCGGCTTGCCGGGGACATACAGCGTTGCCGAATGGCCGTCAGGCGAGAGTTTGAGGGCAACGGTCGAGCCTCCCATCGCCGCCAGCTGCTGGTGGCGGTAGGCGACCTTCAGCCGTTCGAGGTCGATGGCCGTCCCGCTGCCACCATCGGCCAGCACGTCCTCGATCGGGATCACGACGTTGGTCCCCGCGAAAGGAAATGGCGCCGAAGCCGTGGTGAGGACCACCCCCGCCACACCCCGAGGGCGCAGGCGCAGCGCGGCGTCCACCTTCGCAAACTTGCGCGGGTGGGACAGCTGGGATGCGAAGTAAATCGCGACGGCCTGGCTGTCGATTGCCATCTCGCCAAGAAACACCGGGTCGTGCGCGTCGAACGGTTGGCCGCGCACGGCCTTCAGGGCAGACCCCAGCCCCGTGACCAGCTCCTCGCGCAGCCACTCCAGTTGCACCTTCCAGCGTCGGGCGTAGCGAGCGGGCAACATCACGTCGTGGCCGGTGAGTGGGTCGCGGTAGCGAACCTGGTCGGCGTCAGTGCAGCGTTCCAGCGTCACCGTCATCGGCGGGCCATCGTCCAACGGGATGGTCATCTCGGTGATCCGGTCGCCCTCGATGAGGATGCCCTCGTCTTCGAACCGTTCGATGTCGATGCCGAGCTTGGCCAGCGCGAAGCCATCCATCGGGCTGGTTGCGCTCTCGAGAAGCCTGGACACTTGCGCGAGGAGAGCCGGGTCGTCACGGCCGGAGCCGGGATGCAACGGCCGACGCACCCCCAGGGCTTCGAGCAGCTGAAAACCCACGCGGCGCAGGCGCTCATCCTTCTCACCGGAGAGGCTGCAGCGACCGGGATCGGCCAGCACGATGGTCAGCGGGGTGACCTGGGTCTCGCCTT
>NZ_JBKBVU010000115.1:0-10540 GCF_046289365.1 Caldimonas sp.
GGCCTGGCCTACATGACCGGCCCGCCGGGGCGGCCGCTGCGCGCGGGCAGCAGCGTCAACGACGTCATGGGCGGCCTCTTCGGCGCGCTGGGCGCGATGGCCGCGCTGGCCCAGCGCGAAAAGACCGGTCGTGGCCAGGAAGTGCAGGCCGCGCTCTTCGAGAACAACGTCTTCCTCGTGGCGCAGCACATGATGCAGTTCGCGGTGACGGGGCAGCCGGCTGCGCCCATGCCCGCACGTATCTCGGCCTGGGGCATCTACGACGTCTTCACCGTGAAGGACGGCGGGCAGATCTTCCTGGCCGTGGTGTCGGACGCGCAATGGGCCACCTTCTGCGCGGCCTTCGGCCTGGAGGCGCTGGCCGCAGACGAGCGCCTGCGCAGCAACAACGACCGCGTGCGAGCGCGCGACTGGCTGATCCCGCGCTTGCGCGAGCACCTGGCCGGACTGCCGGCCGAGGAGATCGCGCATCGCTTCGAAACCCACGGCCTGCCCTTTGCACCCATCACGCGCCCGCACGAGCTCTTCGACGACCCGCATCTGCGGGCCACCGGCGGTCTGGCCCCGGTGCGCCTGGCAGCCGACACCCAAGGCGGCGGCCTGGCCATCGACACCGTCGTGCCCCTGCTGCCGCTCACCCTCGACGGCCAACGCCTGCCCCTGCGCCGCGCGCCGCCGTCCATCGGCGAGCACAGTGGCGAGCTGCTGCACGAGCTGGGCTATCGCGACGGCGAGATCGAGGCGCTGCGCGAGGCGGGGGTGATCTCCCTGCACGACGGTGGGGCATCTGCCTCGGGCGGCTAAGCTATGAGGGTCGTGTCCTGAAGCATTCCCGATGAAACCCAAGCGCCAGACCTCCCCGCTGCTCGAAGTCGTGATCGCCATCGTGATCCCGGCGGTGATCCTGATGAGGTTCAGCGGCGCCGAAGACCTGGGGCCTGTGCGGGCGCTGGTGCTGGCGCTGGCCTTCCCGTTGGGCTGGGGCCTGTACGACGGCATCCGCAACCGTCACCTGAGCTGGATCGCGGCCCTGGGCCTGGTGAGCACGCTGCTCACCGGCGGCATCGGGCTGATGCAGCTCGACACCCAGTGGCTGGCCGTCAAGGAAGCGGCCGTTCCAGGGATCATCGGCCTGGTGGTGTTCGCCTCGGCCTTCACGCGTACGCCGCTGATCCGCGCGCTGGTCTACAACGACACCGTGCTCGACGTGCAACGTGTGCACCGCCACCTGCAAGAACGCGGCCATGTGGAGGCCTTTGAAGCGCGGCTGCGCACCGGCACGCTGCTGGTGGCCGGCACCTTCGCGTTTTCGTCGGTGATGAACTACCTCCTGGCGCGCTGGATCGTCACCAGCCCTTCGGGCACCGAGGCCTTCAACGAAGAGCTCGGGCGGCTCACGCTCGTGAGCTACCCGATGATCGCCCTGCCCTCGATGCTGATGATGGCCGGCGTGCTGTACTACCTGGTGCAGGGTGCCAAGGCGCTCACCGGCCTGAAGCTCACCGAGATGCTCCACCACGGCGAGGAAGCGGCGAAGCAGGGCTGAGCGCTCACCAGGGCGCGGCCTCGGCCTCGGCGGGCGTGGTGTCGAGCACCGAGGCCGGCGCGGCCGCCGTCACACCGGGTTCCTGCTCGCCGCCCAAGGCCTCGATCAGGTCGGGAATGAGGCGGCGCAGTTCGCCGGTGGCGATCGCCACATCGGCGTCGAAGGCTTCGTCAGCCCCCACGCTGGGGCGGCCTTCGTAGACGCCGTCCAGGAAGTCCAGCCGCTTGAGCTGCAGTCCTTCGGTGAGCACGAAGGACACACGCTCGGCCCAGGTCAGCGCCAGCCGTGTGGGCTGCTTGCCGGCCTGGATGTGCGCGCGCACCTCGTCGGTGTCGAGCGGGTGGCGGGCATAGCGCACCACCGACTTCATCTCGTCGGCCGACTTGAGCTCACATTCACGGTCCACGGTGAAACCGGCTGCGGGCTCGCCGCTCACCAGCCAGTCCGACATCAGCGCCTGCGGCGACTGGGCCGTGTGGATCTGGCGAACCTCGAAACCGGGCAGGGCCTTCACCAGCAGCGTGATGACCTCTTCGGCGCGCGCCGCACTGCTGGTGTCGATGGCCAGCAGGTGCCGGGCTGGATCGATCCACACCCACAGGGCCGAGGCCCGCGTAAAGGCCTGGGGCAGCAGTTCCAGCATGGCCTGCTCGCGCAGCTCCTTCATTTGCTTGCGCCCGGGCTTGCGGCCCGTGCTGTGCTCGATGCCTTGCGCGATCTCGTCGGCTCGCTCGCGCACCACCGAGCCGGGCAGCAGCTTGCGCTCGATCTTCAGGCGCAACACCCATTGGCCGTCGACCACTTCCAGCAAGGGCCCATGGGCCTGCCCGCGCGGCGGCACCCAGCCGGCCGACTGCGGCTGCGAGGCCCCGCAAGGCAGGAACACATCCTTTTGCAGCAGGTCTTCCACCTGCGAGGACGAGGCCGACCACGCGGCCCCGATGCGAAACAAGCTCAGGTTCTTGAACAAGGACCACCCTCTGACACCCCGACATCGGGGCAAAAGGGCGCATTGTCCACGCATCGGCGCTCAATCCCCGGGTAACCAGTGGATACGGCCCCGGCCCAATTCGGCCAGCCGCTCGCGCACAGTCTTCGCGGCAGGCTCGAACAGCTGATAGGCGAGCATCACCTCATCGCCGTGGCGGACCCTGACCAGGGTACCGCCAACGGCCTCGAACTCGCGCCGCACCAGGCCTTCCAGCGCATAGGGCAAGGCACAGGCCAGGTGCACGCGCCGCTGCACGGCCACCTTTTCGGCCCGCAGCAGTGCTTGGGCCACGGTGTCGGCGTAGGCGCGCGCCAGCCCGCCGGCCCCGAGCTTCACGCCGCCGAAGTAGCGAACCACGGTGGCCAGCACGCCGTCCAGCTCGTGATGGCGCAACACCTCCAGCATCGGGCGGCCCGCGGTGCCGCCGGGCTCGCCATCGTCGTGCGCGGCCGACTGTCCGCCGGCCATCAGAGCCCAGCACACGTGGGCCGCACCGGGATGTTCGGCCCGCAGCGCGGCCACACGCGCCACGGCCGCTGCGCGATCGGGCACGGGCTCCACGCAGCCGAGAAAGCGGCTTTTCTTGATGAGCAGTTCGCTGTGTGCCGCCGCCGCCAGGGACCAGAGCATGACGCGCGTCAGCCTTCAGCCGCCGCCACCTGTCGCAGGGCCTGCTCGAACACCTCGACCGGCTGGCCGCCTTGGATCAGGTGGCGGTTGTTGAGGATGACCGAGGGCACGGCGCGGATGCCTTGCTCAGCGTAGAAGCGCTGCCGCTCGCGCACGGCCTCGGTGTAGTCGTCGCCCTCCAGGATCTGCCGCGCACGGCTTTCGTCCAGGCCCACCGCCCCTGCCACGCTCAGCAGCACGGCGATGTCGCTCGGGTTCTGCCCTTCAGTGAAGTAGGCGCCCAGCAGGGCTTTCTTGAGGCGGTGCTGGGCATCGCCGCCCTGTTCGCCCGCCCAGTGCAGCAGGCGGTGGGCGTTGAAGGTGTTGACGATGCGGCTGCGTGGATCCATGCGGAAAGTGAAGCCCACGTCCTCGCCGCGCTGGCGGATCATCTCGCGGTTGGCCGCCACCTGCTCGGGCGTGAGGCCGTACTTCTGCGCGAGGTGCTCGCCAATGTCCTGGCCTTCGGGCGGCATGTCGGGGTTGAGCTCGAAAGGCTGGAAATGCAGGCTCACCGCCACACCCGGGCCCAGGCGTTCGAGGGCCTGTTCCAGGGCGCTCAGGCCGATGGCACACCAGGGGCAGACGATGTCGGAGACGAAGTCGATTCTCATGTCCGAGATTGTCCAAGTCTTCGGGGTCGATGCAACGAGGCTGCATCTTGCCCCACCGGCTCGAAGGTCGTTGAAGCGGCGGGCTCGCCATGCGAGCCGCCATGAACTACGAAGCGGTATGCGCTTGCGAGACCGGGCTGGGCTCGCCGAACTGCGTGTTCAGGTGGGCGCGGGCCAGCCGCACCGTGCACCAAAATGTGCTGCCCTGCCCCGGTTGACTGTGCACGCCGATCTCGCCTCCCATTTGCTGCACCAGCATGCGGGTGATGGCCAAGCCCAGACCCGTGCCGGGGCGATTCGCATCGCTGCCTTCATGCACCTGCACATAGGGTTGGAACAGGCGGGCGACTTGTTGCTCATTCATGCCTGGCCCGCTGTCGCGCACCCGGATGCTGAGCGTCACGGATTGCTCGCTGCGATCGCGCTCTTCGACGTTCAAGGCGACGAAGCCCTGATCGGTGAACTTGATCGCATTGGACACCAGGTTCAGCACCACTTGCCGGATGCGCACCGCGTCTCCGCGCACCGCCCGCAGCACCCCGGCGTAGTCGTGTTCCCACCGCAAACCCTTGGCGTGCGCCTTGGGTTCCATGATCAACACCACGCTGCCGAGCGCCTCGTGCAAATCGAACACCTCATCGGCCAACTTGAACATGCCCGCTTCGATCTTGGACAGGTCCAGCACGTCGTTGACAATGTCCAGCAAATGCCGGGCCGCTTCATCCAGCATGCGCAATTGCCGGTCGCGCTGCTCGCCGGCCAGGCCATGCTGGAGCATGTAAGAGACGCCGATGATCGCATTGATCGGCGTTCTGATCTCGTGGCTGAACATCGCCACGAAGCGGCCTTTGGCCACGTTGGCTTGTTCGGCTTGCTGTTTGGCGGCTTGCAGCTCTTCGGTGCGCTGGCGCACCCGTTGCTCCAGCTCGTCACGATGTTGCATGACCTCCTCGATACGCTCGCGCAAGGCTGCGTGCATTTGCGCCAAAGCGTCGGCCAGCACATCGATTTCATCGAACACCTCGCGCGGCGGCTGCCACTGGGGCGACTGGCCATGCCGGTATCGCTGCGCTGCAGCGGACAGTTGATCGAGCCGGCGCGTCAAGCGCCCGCTGATCCACCACATGCCCCACGTCAACAAGCCCATGCCTGCCACTGCCACGCCGATCCAACGCCACGACCATGCCGGTGTGGCCGCCCAGCCGCGTTGGGTGTCGTACAAGAGCACCACCCGCCCCAGCGAGGTCTGACCATTGGCGCCCCAATACACCGGGGCCGAGGCTGTCCATTGCCGGCCCCACTGGGGCCACTCGGCCAGATGCGGGGCAGACGACGGCGGCAAGGAGGCAAAAATGCGGGCCGACCACCGCTTCGGGTCGAAATCGGACGGAGCGGCGAAGATATCGCCCTCGTCAGAAACCAACAACACCCGCCGCTCCGAGGACGCGTCGTCCGCCAGGGGGATCAGGTAACGACCCACGCGATCCCAATCGACCAAACTGATCAGGTGCCCGTGCGAGCGGCCATCGGGCCCCACGATGGCTACTCCCACCGCCATCAACAAAGGCGATCGGGATTGGGAATCGAGCGGCAGGTAAGGCTCCAGCTCGGGCACGCGGCGCGGGGCACGGACCCAGACCGTGGCCTCCGGATCAAGATCCGCGGCAAAGGCAGCTTTCTCCCCTTCAAGCAAATGCCCCGTGGCAGCCCGCACCCGGGCATCAGCACCGATCCAGGCCAACCACTGCGTCCCCGGAGGAAAGTAAACACGGGCCTGCTCCAGCTTCAAGCGCACGAAGTGCGAATCCATCAAGCCGCTGGCCAGATCGGGCAAGGCGGCCAATCCCGCCAAGGATTCGGTTTGCTGTGCGATGGCCTGACGCAAGACGCTGCTGTAAAGCTGGGCTTGCTGATCAACCGCGCGTTGGACAATTTGCGTGGTCCGGGCCCGCTGGTCCAGCCACAAAGCGGCCGACATCGCCAATGCGAAGCCTACCGCACATAGCGCGGCCACCCAAGCGATGCGTGCGCGCACGCTGTAACGGGGATCGACCCGATTGATCGGCCGCCCAATGCCACTCATCCTTGACCCCGAGCCATTGCGTTGCGAAGCCAGGTGGAGCTTGGATACGATGGTCCCCCGCGCCGCCTCGACCCGCCTGCCGTTCACCGTGATGCCGCAAGCCTGCCCTGCCGAACCAGCCACTGCGCACTGGCCTGCCTGCCTGGCGGCGACACAGGCAGCACGCGCAGCATACGGCCTGTGCCGCCGCTCTGACAAGCCGCGTATCGGGGCGGTCCTGTCGGTGTGGGCCGCGCTGATGCTCGGCAGTGCAGCCCAGACATCACTGGCAGAGCCGAAGGCTCAGCGGCCGACGGAGCTGGTGATCGCCACGGTCAACAATCAGCACATGTTGCAGCTGCAGCGGCTCAGCAGCCGTTTCGTGGCGGCCCATCCGGCAGTGCGTTTGCGCTGGGTGACTTTGGATGAGGACCAACTGCGACAGGCCGTCAGCCGCGATGTCATCAAAGGCGAAGGCCGGTTCGATGTGGTCACGCTGGGCAACTACGAGGCCCAATCCTGGGCCGGGCAGCCGTGGTTGTCACGCCTGCAGCCCTCGGTGTCCTATGACGAAGACGATATCTTGCCCAGCGTGCGCCGGTCGCTCAAGCAAGAGGGGGGCTGGATCGCGCTGCCGTTCTATGCGGAAAGCACCATGACCATGGTGCGGCGCGACTTGCTCGGCGCCGCTGGCTTGCCGTGGAACGATCGGCCGTCTTGGGAGGAGATCGGCCTGTGGGCGTCCCGTCTGCACCGGCCGGATCAGGGGATTTACGGCGTGTGCTTGCGCGGCAAACCCGGTTGGGGTCAGAACATGGCCTTGCTGACCACGATGGCGCATACCCATGGGGCACGCTGGTTCGATCTGCGATGGCAGCCCCAGTTGACGTCCGAGGCGTGGCAAACGGCTCTCACGCGCTACCAGGAGTTGCTCACGCTCTACGGCCCACCCGATGCCGTGGCCAATGGCTACAACGAGAACCTCTCACTGTTCGCTGCGGGGCGTTGCGCGTTGTGGGTGGATGCCACGGTGGCCGGCTACACGCTGGAAAACCCCGAGTTGTCACGTGTAGCCGGACGCGTGTCGTATGCGGCGGCGCCGGTGGGCCAACACATCGAAGGGTCTCAATGGCTGTGGATCTGGGCCTTGGCAGTGCCGGCGAGCAGCCGTCATCCGCAGCTGGCGCGTCAATTCGTCGAATGGGCGACATCGACGGACTATCAGCGACTGGCCGCGCGTGAGCTGGGCTGGTCGGCCGTGCCTGCCGGGGTGCGCCGGGGCTTGTACGAGCAACCGGGCTTCATCGCCCGCTTCCCGCATGCGCTGGTTGAAAAATCGGCGCTGGAAACGGCCGATCCGCGCAAGCCCAGCGTCCTGCCCGTGCCTTACGTGGGCATCCAGTGGGTGGGCATCCCCGAGTTCCAAGCGCTGGGAACGGCCGTGGGGTATTTGCTGTCGCAAACTTTGCCGCCACAGCGCCTGCCAGTGGCCGATCAGCTGGCCCGGGCGCAAACCCTCGTGCGCTCCCAAATGCAGCAATCCGGCTACCTGAAGCCGCCTTGAGCCCTCAGCCGCGCGTGAACTTGAACACCGCCACGCTGGCCAGCAGATTGGGCCGGCGCCGCACCACACGGCCGGCCTGGATGCCGAAGGCATCGAGCACCTGCAAGCCGTTCTTGCGCGCCAGCACCTCGAAGTCGGCATAGGTGCCCACGCGGATGTTGGGCGTGTCGTACCACTCGTAGGGCAGCACACGCGTGACCGGCATGCGGCCCAGAGCCACCTGCAGGCGGTTGGGCCAGTGCGCGAAGTTGGGAAAGCTCACGATGCCGATGCGGCCCACCCGGGCGGTCTCGCGCAGCATGGTCTCGGTGTTGCGGATGTGCTGCAGGCTGTCGAGCTGAAGCACCACGTCGAAGCTCTGGTCCTCGAACATCGCCAGCCCCTCCTCGAGGTTGAGCTGGATGACGTTCACGCCGCGCTGCACGCAGGCCAGCAGCTTGGCATCGTCGATCTCCACGCCATAGCCGGTGCAGCCCTTGCGGTCGCGCAGCAGCGCCAGCAGCTCGCCGGTGCCGCAGCCCAGGTCGAGCACGCGCGAGCCCGCGGGCACCAATTCGGCGATCAGCTCCAGGTCCTTCCTTTCGCTCATGCCGACACCTCCTTCGCGATGCGCTCGTAGTAGGCCCGCACCACGCCGTGGTAGCGCGCATCGTCGAGCAGGAAGGCGTCGTGCCCGTGAGGGGCGTCGATCTCCGCGTAGCTCACCTCGCGACGGTTGTCGACCAGGGCCTTGACGATCTCGCGCGAGCGCGCCGGCGAAAAGCGCCAGTCGGTGGTGAAGCTCACCACCAGGAACTTCGCCTGGGCCACGGCCATCGTGCGGGTGAGGTCGCCGCCGTGCTCGGCGGCGGGGTCGAAGTAGTCGAGCGCGCGAGTGATCAGCAAATAGGTGTTGGCGTCGAAGTACTCGCTGAACTTGTCGCCCTGGTAGCGCAGGTAGCTCTCGATCTGGAACTCGATCTCCTGGGTGCTGTAGCCCAGCTCGGCGGCGCGCAACTGGCGGCCGAACTTCTGCTCCATCACGTCGTCGCTGAGGTAGGTGATGTGGCCGATCATGCGGGCCACGCGCAGGCCGCGCTTGGGGACCACACCATGGCGCTGGTAGTGCCCGCCATGGAAGTCGGGGTCGGTGATGATGGCGCGGCGCGCCACTTCGTTGAAGGCGATGTTCTGCGCCGACAGGTTGGGCGCGGTGGCAATGGCGATGCAGTGGCGCACGCGCTGCGGGTAGCGCAGCGTCCAGGCCAGGGCCTGCATGCCGCCCAGGCTGCCGCCCATCACCGCGGCCAGTTGATCGATGCCCAGACGGTCGAGCAGCCGGGCCTGGGCATCGACCCAATCCTCCACCGTCACCACCGGGAAGTCGGCGCCATAGGGCTGGCCGGTCGCGGGGTTGGTGTGCATCGGTCCGGTGGAGCCGAAGCACGAGCCGGGGTTGTTCACGCCGATCACGAAGAAGCGGTCGGTGTCCAGCGGCTTGCCGGGGCCCACGAGGTTGTCCCACCAGCCTTCGCTGCGCTCCTGGCCTTCGTAGGTGCCGGCCACGTGGTGCGAGGCATTGAGCGCATGGCACACGAGCACGGCATTGCTCTTGCTGGCATTGAGCGTGCCGTAGGTCTCGTAGACGAGGGTGTAATCAGCCAGCTTCGCCCCGCTGCGCAGCGGCAGCGGCTCGGCAAAGTGCAGGGACTGCGGGACGACGTGTCCGATCGATCGTGAAGTCATGGGGCCCAAAACGACAAACCCGGCATCACGCTGAAGGTGAGGCCGGGTCGCCGTGCCCCCTTTAGCTGCATTTCTAAAGCGCCCGCAAGCCGGAACAAATCGGCGCTGTGCCTCAAAGTATAGCGGCAGCGGGCACGTCCACCGTCCAGTCCGCCTTGAAGCCTGCCTGCTCGCCCTTGTGCGCATAGCCCAGCGGGTTGGCCACCACGCGGCAGCGCCAGGGGCGGCCCTCGTGGATGCCTTCCACGGTGTAGTCCACCGGGCAGTGCAGATGGCCATGCATCCACAGCCGGGTGTGGGGCAGGAGCTCGTCCAGCGCGTTGCAAAAGCCCGCCGTGCCCGGCACCAGGCCATAGCGGGGGTCGGCGCTGCGCAGCGAAGGCGCAAAGTGCGTCACCGCCACCGTGGGGCCGTCGAACGGGGTGGCCAGAGCTTCGCGCAGACAGCGCTGGCATGCGCGCCCAAGATCGGCCAAATAATCGGCCAAGCGGGGCAGGCCTTGGCTCAGGATGGTGTGTTTGCGCAGGTAGAAGTTCGCGGCGCGGTGGGCCTTCTCGCGCTGCTGGCGCTGGCGGGTCACGTCGGCCCGCGGGTCCACCAGGGCTTCGAAGTCGGTCCACAGCGTGGTGCCCACGAAACGCACGCCGTCGATCACCACCGTCTCGCGTTCCAGCCAGGTCAGACCCAGGCGTTCGCAGGCGTCACGCAGCCGGGCGTGGGCATCGTCGTGTTCCAGGCCGTCGTATTCATGGTTGCCCGGCACGTAGAGCACGGTGCGCCACGGGCCGTGACGCGGCGAAAAGCGCCGCAGGCCGAAGTCGGGTTCGTCCAGGCGCGAGCCGGCCTGGTAGGAGCCGATGTCCCCCGCCAGCACGAGCAGGTCGGCGCCCGGCGCAGCCTGGGGCACGAAGCCCGGGTCGTTTTCGAGGTGAAGGTCAGACAGCAGTTGCAGGCGCATCACGCCAGTCTAGGGCCTGTGCCGTCCCTCGCGCACAATGCCGGTGTATGCCCCGGCTTGCCCGCACCTTCGGCCTCCTGCGCTCCCTTGCGATCTACCACGGCATTCCGTGGCGGGCGGCGCAGTTGCGGCGCTTCTATGCGCCCGTGGTGCCGGCTGGCGGGCTGGCCTTCGATGTGGGGGCGCATGCGGGCAACCGGGTGCGGGCCTTTCGGGCGCTGGGCGCGCGGGTGGTGGCGGTGGAGCCGCAGCCCGATTTCGTGGCGCTGCTGTCGCGCTGGTTCGCGCGCGATGCGGGCGTGACGGTGCTGCCGGTGGCCCTGGGGCGCGAGCCCGGTCAGGCGCAGTTGCTGGCCAGCGAGGCCACGCCCACCGTGAGCACGCTGTCGGCCGACTGGGCGCAGCGTGCGG
>NZ_JBKBVU010000116.1:0-10525 GCF_046289365.1 Caldimonas sp.
ACCGGCAGGTGGGCGGCCAGGTACAGGTTGTCGCGCAGCGCGCCGAAGTAGGTGGTCACCAGCAGTTGAACAGGCACGGCCTTGAGGGTGTGGTAGGCCAGGTTGAAGGCGTGGCGCCAGCGCTCGTCCAGGTCCTGTACCAGCGCCGGCTCATCCATCTGCACCCAGGTGGCGCCGGCGCGGTGCAGGCGTTCGAGCCACTGTGCATAAACCGGCAGCAGCCTGGGCAGCAGGTCCAAGGGGTCGGAGCCGTCGCGCGCCTTGCCCAAGCGCAGCAAGCTCACCGGCCCGAGCAAGACGGGCTTGCCTCGCACCCCCAGGGCGCGGGCCTGTTCCCATTGCGCCTGCAGCCAGGCATCGTCGAGCTGGAATTCGGTGTGGGCGTCGAACTCCGGCACGAGATAGTGGTAGTTCGTGTCGAACCATTTGGTCATCTCCGCAGCGGCTACCGGGTCGGCGCTGCAGTGGGCATGGGCGCGGCCGCGCGCGGCACGAAAGTACACCGACCATCGGTCGAGCCCGGCGGCCTGCGCGCGTGCCGGCAGGCATCCCAGCGCCGCACAGGTGTCCAGCACATGGTCATACAGCGAAAAGTCGCCCACCGGCACCCAGTCGAGCCCGTTCTGAGCCGCCCAGTGCCGTTCACGCAATCGGGCGGCGGTGTGCAAGACGTGATCGACGGGAACCTCGCCACGCCAGTGGGCTTCGAGGGCGAATTTCAGTTCACGGTGCGCGCCGATGCGCGCGAATCCGAGGTTGTGGGTGGTGACCATGGGCATGGGCGTCCTCCGTCGGGAAGGGTGGTGTTTGTCGAGGACGCGATGCTGTCGCAGGCCACGGATGAAGTAAAATGATGATTTGTCAGATTTCAATCAAAACGGTTCATGATTGAGAGGATCCACCTCGCAATCGTCCGGGAGGTGGCGCGCCAAGGATCCTTGACCGCTGCTGCGCAGCACCTGTGCCTGACACAGTCGGCGCTCAGCCACACGATGCGCAAGCTCGAGCAGCGCGTGGGAACGCCGGTGTGGCGTCGGGAAGGCAAGCGCCTGGTGCCCACACAAGCCGGTCAGGAGTTGCTGCGCACGGCGCTGCGGGTGTTGCCGCAACTGGAACTGGCCGAGGATCGCTTGCGACAATACGCACGCGGCGAGCGCGGCACCTTGCGCATCGGGATGGAGTGCCATCCCTGCTACCAGTGGCTGCACCGGCAGATCGGTCCGTTCCTGGCGCGTTGGCCGGATGTGGACCTCGATGTCCATCAGCGGTTTCAGTTCGGTGGCATGGGCGCCTTGCTGGCCCATGAGATCGATGTGCTCGTGACGCCGGACCCTGTGCAGCATTCGCAGGTGCATTTCGAGCCGGTGTTCGATTACGAGCAGGTGCTGGTGGTCGCGCAGGGGCACCGGCTGGCCGGGCAGGGGCATGCCGACCCTCAGGATCTGGCCTCGGAGACCTTGCTCACCTATCCGGTCCCGGCCGATCGGCTCGACGTGTACACGCGCTTCCTGACCCCGGCGGGTGTGTTGCCGCACCGGCACAAGACGGTGGAAAACACCGAGGTGCTGTTGCAGTTGGTGGCCGCAGGGCGGGCGGTGACGGCCATGCCGGCGTGGTTGGCGCAGGAGTACGCCGCGCGCTTGCCGATCACCTGCGTGCGCCTGGGTGCGGCCGGGCTGCCCAAGCAGATCCACCTGGGGGTGCGCCGCTCAGACCGCGCCGTGGCCTACGTGGCCGACTTCTTGCGTCGGTGCCGCGGCACGGCGGCTTGAGCGGCGCGGGGCGCTTCGGTCAAAAGGCCCAGCGTCCCACGCCGGTGTGGCCCACGCGCAGCAGCCGCTCCACGCCGTCCAGCACGATGGCGTTCATGCCGAAGGTCAGGCCGCCGTTCATGCGCGCATCGGCCCGGTAGCCCGCCAGCGTGTCGCCCACGGCCTGCCCGGTCTCGGCCGTGGCCGGGTCCACGTCGGGGATGGAACAGCGCACGCAGGGCTTCACGAGCTTCAGGCGCACGGGGCCGTCGTCCGTCTCGATGTGCAGTTCTTCCAGGTGGTCTTCGGCATGGGCCGTCAAGGTCTCGTCCACGGCATCGAGCACGAGGTTGGGGCGGAAGCGCTCCATCGTCACCGCAGGCCGGCCCTGGGCCGCCAGGCGCGTGTTGAGCTCGTCCAGCGCCAAGCGGGTGACGACCAGCAGCGGGAAGCCGTCGGTAAACTGATTTTCAGCTTCGATACCGCCTGTCCACTTCAGGCTGGACAGGCGCTTGTGATCAGGATCGAAGCGCACCAGGCGCACGCGCCGGCCCAGGAAATCGCTGAACCACTGGGCGGCCAGGTCGCCCATGTCGTAGGCCGGCACGGTGTCGTCCCAGACCGTCACCCGCGTGGGGGCCTCCACGGTGTCGTAGGCGATGTGCAGGGCCAGCATGCCCGGCGCTCGCAGCACCATGTCAGCCGCGCGCAGCGTCGGACGGATCAGGGCCATGCGCGGCAGCTCGCGCTGGCTGAGGAAGTCGCCGCGCTCGTCGACCACCATCCAGGCCCGATCGAACTCCAGGCCGGTCTCGATCATCAGGGCCTGGTTCACCGGCACCGCCGCACACGACTTGATGGGATGCACATACAACGCTCCCACACGGAAATTCACGTCGCTCACTTGAAGAGTCCTCTCAGCTTGTCTTTCAGTTTGTCCTTTGCGACATCCTCCAGGCTGCGCGCAGCGGCAGGCTCGGAGGCGGCGCCTTCTGCGGGCGCTGCCTTGCCTCCCAGGCGGCCTTTGAGCTGTTCTTCCAGCTTGTCACGCAACTGCGTGGTGGCGGCCTGGGCGGCCACGGCCGACCAGCGCACATTCCACTCGATGGCCTCGAGCGGGCCGGTGAGGCGCACCGGCACCGTCAAGCCGCGCAGGGCGGCCAGTTCGGCCCCCCCCCTGGCCCTGGGCCGTGGAGGTGACGGCCGCCCGCACGGTGTAGTCGATGCGGTTGCGGCCGATGTCAATGAACCCCTCACCGCCCACGCGCAAGAAGGGGCTCTTCATGTCGAGGTCCTTGCTGCGCGCCACGCCCTCGGCGACCTGGAAGCTCACGCTCATCTCCGAGAAATCGGTCTGCTCGGTGGCACGGGCTTGCTGAAGCGCATCGCGGTTGAGTGTGAGCGCGGCCTTGGCCTCGCGCAGCGCACGGGCCAGGTTGAAGCCCTTGATGGCGCCATCACTCACCTGCAGGGCGGCCTGGCCGGCGAGGGCCGAGCGCAGTGCCTCGACCGTGCCACCGCTGGTGCTCAGATCCAGGCGCAGGTCGCCGCGCCCGGCCAGCAGGTCCTTCTCTGCGACGTCGCGCACTGCGGCTCCCACGTCGATGCCCTGGGCCGTGCCGCGCAGGGCGAGACGCCGGCTGCCGGCCTCGGCGCGCGCGTTGCCATCGAAGCGCCCGCCCCAGATGCGGCCGGCCAAGGTGGGCACGACGAGGGTGCCGTCCTTCAGTTCGGCCTGGACGCGGGCGTCCGCCAGGCGGTAATGCCGATAGGCGAGTTCGCCGGCCTGCAGCTCCAGGCGGCCCTGCACGGCCTGTAGGGCCGACAGATCCACCGCCCTGGGGCCTGCGGGGGCGCGGGCCGGGGGCGCGGCGGTCGTGGCCGAGGGGGCCAGCACCTCGTTGAGATCGAGCCGGTCGAAGCGGGCCTGGGCCTGCAGCGTCGGCACCGCAGTGGACAGGTCCAGGCGGCCGGACGTGGTGAAGCCGTTGGTGCCCAGCCGGCCCTCGAGCTGCCACTGCGACACAGCGGCCGATCCTTGTGCCTGGCCCTGGAGCTGCAGGGTCTGCGGCTGTAGGCCCGGGGTCTCCACGCGTGTGCTGCCGCGCAGGTGGAGCAGGGCGACCTGCAAAGTTTGGGGCTGCACCGTGAGCAGGGCCTGGGCTTGGCCGTCGAGCGCATGGGCGCCGCTGCGGCCCTTCAGGCGCAGTCGCAGGTCGGGCAGCTCGACGCGGTCGAAGCCGCCGCGGGGCGTCGCGGAACGGAACTCAGCCTGCGCGGCGGTCGGGCCGGAGGCCGCGATCCGGCCTTGCAGCGGCCCGCCCTGGATCGCATCACCGGCCACTTCCAGTGAGGGCCAGTCGAGATCGAGCGCCAGGGTCTGGGCGTGCATGCGGGCCTGCAGACGCAGGGCCAGGGTGTCGACGACGAGCGACCGGCGTTCGGGCTCGAAGCCGAAGCGCTCGATGCTCAGGCTGCTGTCGTGCCACTGCATCGCGCCGCGGCTGGCGCCCCAGGTCAGGCGCAGGCCTTCGGCCTGCACCGCGTGCTGCGGGCCGTCATAGGCCAGCATGCCTTCGAGCTGCGCCGCGATGCCGGTCCATCCTGCGGCCTGACCCTGCACGGTCAGCGCCATCTCGCGCAGCGCCGCTGAGGCGGTGTCGAGGTCGAACTGGACGCGGGCACGGCCCTGGACATCCACCTGGGCGGCCGGTTCGTCCATGCGGGCTTGCAGATCGAGTTCGACGTCGGTGGGCACCTGGTGGGCCAGGCGGCCGGTGCGCAGGCGGCGCAAGTGCACCTCGCCGCGCACGGCCGCGGGCCGGTCGTCGAGCTGCAAGCGCAGGTCTTCGACCAAGACACCCTGCACGTCCAAGCGCAGCGGCGTGGAAGCGGCCGGCGGGGCCGCCGGTGCCGGGCCGTCCGCATTCCGGCGGGGCTTGAGCAGGTCGTCGATGTTGCGCCGGCCTTCGCTGTCACGCGTGAGCCGGACGCTGGCATGGCGCAGCTCGACCTGCTCGACTGCCAGCACGCCGCGCAGCAAGGGCCACAGGGCCACCGACAGCGAAGCCTGCTGGACGCTGGCAAACGTTTCGGGCTGGTCGCGCTCGCTCAGCGAAGCCTGCTCGATGCGCACGGCCAGCCGTGGCAGCAGGCTCAGTCTCACCGGCCCTTCGAGTTTCAGCTCACGCTGGTGGTGTTCCCGCACCCAGTGGACCGCCAGGCCCTTGTAGCGTTCGGCATCGAACTGCAGGACCAGCCAGGCGGCGGCGATCAGGGCCAGGGCCGCCAGGCCGGCGGCCAGCCATGCTGCGCGCCGAAGCCAAGAAGATGAGGTGCGGGGCATGGGCAGGATCATAGGGCCCCGGCCCCTACAATGGGCCTTCATGACCCGTTACGACGTTTCCATCCTGGGCCACGGCATCGTCGGCAAGACGCTGGCGCTGGCCCTGGCGCGCGAAGGCCTGCGCGTGGCGATCAGCGCACCCCCGTCGGCGCAACCCGTCGAAGACGTGCGCGCCTACGCGCTCAACGCGAGGTCGGTGGCCCTGCTCGAAGGACTGAAGGTCTGGCCCCATCTGCCCGCCGGGTCGACCACGCCCGTCTACGACATGCGTGTCGAGGGCGATGCCCCGGGCGCCACGTTGGAGTTCTCGGCCTGGCAACAGGGGGTGCGCGAGCTGGCGTGGATCGTCGATGCGGCCGCACTGGAGCAGGAACTCTCGCGGGTGTTGCAGTGCCAGCCGCATGTGACGGTGGTCGATCGACCGGTCCAGGCCGAGCTCGAAGCCATCTGTGAGGGCCGCTACTCGGCGCGCCGCGCGGCGCTGGGGGTGCGATGGACGCGGCATGACTATGGCCAGACGGCGCTGGCGGCCCGGCTGGTGGCCGATGCCCCGCACCGGGGCGTGGCTCGGCAATGGTTCCGCAGCCCCGATGTGCTGGCCCTTCTGCCCTTCGACCGCCCGCAGGCCGACTGCTCCTACGCCTTGGTGTGGTCCTTGCCCCGGGCCCAGGCACAGGCCTGGCTGGAAGCGCCGCCGGGCGCACTGGAGCAGGCCCTGAACGAGGCCACCGGCGGTGCGGCTGGCCGGCTCCAACTGCACGGCACCTGCGTCGGCTGGCCGCTGGCGCTCGCCCAGGCCGACCGGGTGTGCGGCCCGGGCTGGGTGCTGCTGGGCGATGCGGCCCACGTCGTGCATCCGCTGGCCGGGCAGGGGCTCAATCTGGGCCTGGCCGACGTGCAGGCCCTGGCCGAGGTGCTGGGCGCGCGCGAGGCCTGGCGTTCGCCAGGCGACGAGCGGCTGCTGCGCCGCTACGCGCGTGCGCGCAGCGCCCCCACCTGGGCCATGGGGCAGCTCACCGATGGCCTGCTGCACCTGTTTGCCGCCTCGTCGGCACCGGTGAAGGAACTCCGCAACCGCGGCCTGGGTCTGGTCAATGCCCTGCCGCCCTTGAAGCGCTGGCTCACGGCCCGCGCGCTCGATGCCTGAAGGAATCTGCGATGTCTTTGCGCTCCCCCCTGGCTGCGCTGCTGTTGGCGGCCCTGGCCCTGCCCGGCTGGTCCAACGAGGCAGTGATCCGCAAGAAGTTCGAGACCCGTGTGCCGCCGGATGCAAAGCTGGAGATCCTGCCCACACCGATCAACGGCTTGTTCGAGTTGCAGGTCGGCCATGAGGTCTACTACACCGATGCCCAGGGCAACTACCTGATCCGCGGCGAGCTGATCGATCTGGAGGCGCAGCGCAACCTCACCCAGGAGCGCGTGGCCAGGCTCACGGCCATCGACTTCGCGAGCCTGCCGCTCAAGGACGCCATCGTGATGAAGAACGGCAACGGCAAGCGCAGGATCGCCGTCTTCGCCGACCCGAACTGCGGCTATTGCAAACGTTTCGAGCGCGACGTCCAGCAGGTCAAGGACGTGACCGTCTACACCTTCCTCTACCCGGTGCCCATTGGCCCGGACTCGGAATCCAAGTCGCGCGACGTGTGGTGCGCCAAGGACCGCCTCAAAGCCTGGCAGGACCTGATGCTGCGCGGCATCGCTCCGCCGCCGGCGCCGGCCGGCTGCGACTGGAAGGCCGTGACCCGCTCCACCGAACTGGCGCGCAAGCATCGCATCAGCGGCACGCCGGCCCTGATCTTCGAGGACGGCACGCGCATCCCCGGCGCACTCAACACCGCCCAGATCGAGCAGCAGCTCGCCCAGGTCAAGGCCCGCTGAGCGCACCGGATGATCCACTACCGCATCGAACCGCACAGCCTGCAGGCCCACCTCTATCGCGTGGTGCTGCGTGTTGCACGTCCGCAGGCCGACACCACGGTGTCGCTGCCCGTGTGGATCCCCGGTAGCTACCTGGTGCGTGAGTTCGCCCGCCACCTCCAGCATCTCACGGCCCGGCAGGGTTCGCGCACGGTGCCGCTGGAGCAGCTCGACAAGTGCACCTGGCGGGCCCGCTGCACCGGTACGGCCGCGCTCGAAATCGAATACCAGGTCTACGCCTTCGACACCTCGGTGCGCGCCGCCTACCTCGATGCCCACCGCGGCTTCTTCAACGGCACGGGAGTCTTCCTGCGTGTGCACGGCCGTGAGGACGAGCCTCACCGTGTCGAGCTGCGCGGCCTGCCGCGCGGCTGGCAGGCGGCCACGGCCTTGCCGGTGATCCGGGCCGACGCGCGCGGGCAGGGTGTGTACGAGGCGGCCGACTATGATGAAGTGGTCGACCACCCGGTCGAACTGGGGCGCTTCTGGCGGGGGCGTTTCAAGGCCCAGGGCGTGGAACACGAATTCGTCGTGAACGGTGCCGCCCCGAGCTTCGACGGTGAACGCCTGCTGCGCGACACCCAGCGCATCTGCGAGACGGCCATCGCCTTCTGGCATGGCCGGCGCAAGCCCCCCTTTGCGCGCTACGTCTTTCTGCTCAATGTCGTCGACGACGGCTACGGCGGCCTGGAACACCGCGCCAGCACCGCGCTGATCTGCAGCCGGCGCGACCTGCCACGCCTGGGCGACGAGGGCCTGTCCGACGGCTACGTCACGCTGCTGGGCCTGATCAGCCACGAGTATTTCCACACTTGGAACGTCAAGCGCCTGCGGCCGGCGGAATTCACGCGCTACGACTACAGCCGCGAGAACTACACGCGGATGCTGTGGTTCTTCGAAGGCTTCACGTCTTACTACGATGATTTGTTGCTGCGCCGTGCCGGGTTGATCGACGAGGCCCGCTACCTCAAGCTGCTGGCGCGCACGATCACCAACACCATCACGCTGCCGGGCCGCCAGGTGCAAAGCGTGGCCCAGGCCAGCTTCGATGCCTGGGTGAAGTACTACCGTCCCGACGAGAACACCGTCAACGCCACGATCAGCTACTACACCAAGGGCGCGCTCATTGCGCTGGCCCTGGATCTGCGGCTGCGTCTTGAAGGCCAGGGTACGCTGGACGAGGTGATGGCTTGGCTGTGGCGCCACACCGACGGCGGCCCGATGGACGAGGCCCTGTTTGCACAGGCGCTGGAGGCCGTGGGCGCTCGCAGCTACCGCCGGGAGATCCAGGCCTGGGTGCACGGCACCCAGGATCTGCCCTTGGAAGAGCTGCTGCGCGCCCATGCGGTGCGCTGGCAGCGCGAGGCGCCGAGCTGGGCCCAGCGTCTGGGGGTGCGTGTGGCTGAGAACGGCGCGGTGACGGTGAAGATGGTCCTGCGCGGCAGTGCCGCCGAGCGCGCCGGACTGGCTGCCGGCGATGAGCTGCTGGCCGTGGACGGTTGGCGCCTGCGCAAGCTCGACGACCTCTCGGTCTACCTGGCGCGCTCCAGCGGGCCTGGCAAGGCGCGCCTGCTCATCGGCCGCGACCAGCGTGTGCTCGAGCTGTCGGTGCAGTTCCCCGCCGGGCTCGGTTCCGTGACACTGGTGCCAGCCGACCCGGCGCCGGCCGGCGAGCTGGAGCGCCGGCGTGCCTGGTTGAAGGCGCGTTGACGGCAAGCCTGCCGAGGCGGCCGAGCCCGCGGGCGGCTCTCAGGCCGCTCTCAGTCCGCTCGCTGCTGGGCATCGCCTTGGCCAGCCACCCGGCCGATGCCGAGCGCATTGCTGCCTTCCGCGACGCAGCGCGCTGAGCCTGGTCGCGTGACATCCCCGTGTTTTTTGTAAGCGGGAGTAATTCCGCCGCCTGCGGCATTGGAAGCGCGCAGCAGCCTGCGCATACTAGCGGGCTCATCGCACGTCGAACAACGCTTCTGAAGGGAGGAGCCTGGCGATGACATCCCCAACCGACGTGGCCCAGGTCGCGCACATGGCCATGCGCGGCACGGACTCCTCCCGCACTGCGCAGGAAGGAGCCCACGCTGGTGAGCACGGCTGCTGAACCCTGCAAGTACTGCCACAAAAGCGGCTTGTCGCTGCTGCTGCTGCGCCCCAGCCCGGTGGCGCTGCATGCGCAGTTGCAAGTGCCCGGCTCCCGTGAGGTGGCCGCCGACCCGGCGCTGGTCGAGCGCTGGGTGCCCGCAGGCCTGACACAAAGCCGCCCGGTGCTGCGCTTGCTGCGCGCCGGCTACGTGCACCTGTACATTCCCAAGACCGGCCAATGGCGCAGCTGGCGCGTCACGCCCCAAGCGCACCTGCTGGCGCAAGACCACCCCGCGTTTGGCATCGTGTGTGCCAACACCGTGTGCACCCGGCCCGAGCACAACGCCTCGGGCTATCAGTTGCTGCACCTGCCGCAGGCGCACGAACTCATTGGCCAGTCCATCTGGCTGGCCTTCAGCGCCAACCTGTGGAGCGACAAGCTCAAGGCGCGCAACCGGGCCAACCCCCAGGCCATGGTGGAGGTGCGCCTGGGGCAGGCGCCGGCGATGTGCTGAGCCACAGCCGGCTCAAGCGCCTGGCGGCCAGCAACGCCCAGGGGCGCGTGCGGCTGCAACTGGCCACCGACACGGTGCAGGCCCGCGAGGCGGGCGTGGCCGCAGCCGAGTTGGCCGCCGGCGGAGCGGGCCGCCTGGGCGGCGGGGCGCTCGCGCGCGCGCAGTCCGCCGCTTCGGGGGCGGCGCTGCGCGTGAGCGAAGACGAGTTCATGCGCCTGGTGCAAGCCCAAGCCGGCTGGCACCACAAAGCCGTGGCGCTGGTGGGCGAACTCGCACGCGCCCTGCCCGCCACGGCCCTCACGCTGGAAGGCCAGATCGGGCTGTTGGGGATGTGGCTCAATGGGATGGGGCTGAAGAGCACCTTAGACACGTTGATCAAGACCCGCGGTGAGGATGCGCTGGATTGGTTCAACGCCTTTGACTCCCTCTTCGGTGTGGTGGCCGGTGGTGCGCAAGTGCTGGAATCCGCCTGGGGCGCCAGCCTCACCCACCGGCTGGGCGAGCAAGCGGCCAAGCGCGCCGTCTCGGTGGGCGTGCTGCAAGCCGTGGGCAGCGTGGCGGGGGCGGCGTCGGGGTTTTCGTTGGCGGTGGGGCAGGCGATCAAGGCCAATCGAGCTCGTGTGAGCGGGGACGAAAGTGTCTTCTACTCCTATCTTTCGTCCTTTGGTGCGGCCCTTGGCTTCACCGCCTCCAGCGGCATCCTGGCCTGGGGCGCGGTGGCGCGGGTGATCGACCGGCGGCTGGGCACACACGGGGCGCTGTGGCGCGGGGCAGCCCGGGCCCGGCTGGCCAACATGGCGGTGCGCCGGGCCAGCGTGCGCCTGGGGCTGAGGGCGGCCACGGGGCTGGGCTTGAGCTTGACGGGCTGGGGCCTGATCCTGGTGGGGCTGAGCCTGGTCGGTGAGGTGCTGGCGGTGGTG